>JADGPU010000083.1 GCA_017882305.1 Bacteroidales bacterium
CCCTTTCCGGGTTTAACATGCTGAAATTGCACAATTGTATAAAGGTCATTGTTGAATTCAATGACTAATCCATTTCTAAAATCTGCAGTACTTGCCATATATGATTCTGTTATTCAAAAAATTAATTATTCTTTTTCTTAATAATAGTTCCGAGGGGCCAAATCAGCCCTTCATAATTTATAATCTCACACGTAAACGCACCTACAAATATATCAAATCGAATCTTAACAGGTAAAAAATTATTATCAGCCGAAAACCAGAAAGAAACATCTTCTTCGGTTTTGAAAAGTCTCCCGGTTTCTGTAACGGGATTAAACTTGTAGCATTTAATTTTCCCGACTTTGGTTTTTACTTCATCCGTTCCGATATATCTTAACCTGATAGGGTAAAGTTCATCACAGAACCAGGTAATTATGGTTGTTAGTTCCCCTTTCTTCAGATTACTGTCTACAGTAATAATGTGATTTCGGAAGAAGTAGAAACAGGAGAGAATATCGTGAATTCCCGGAGGAGCAATATGTATTCCGGTCAGATCGCTTGTAAGAATACTGGAATCAGCTCTTGTTTTATGATCAAATAAAACAACATTGTATTTCCTGTACCTGCCTTCACGGATGTTTCTGATTGACTTCACAGGTAATTCAGTAATGGGGTCGATGAAACTCTCGTAAATATCCAATACTTTAAAAAGAGCTTCAGCCATTCCTGTAGTCCTTGCTGATAATTTTGAATGCCATACTTCTTTACTGTTAAGTGTATCGCTGTTTAACTCGAGCGTTCCGCTTCCGGCAGTAATAAACCCGTATTGAATTGTATAAGTTATCTTCTCACCAACTTTATATGACACTTCCTGACCCTTCGCAAAGGTTGACATTATTAATACAAGAACTGTAATGCAAAAAGTTTTTTTCATACTCTTTTCTGATGACAAGCATTAATGGTGCCAATTATTTTCTGAGGATATTTTTTCTGGGTTTGGAAGTTATAAAATCTTTTAGATATAATGGCTCAAAGTAAGCAACGTCTTCATAACGATGATTTTTAACCGCCTGAAATACAGGATTATGCATATGGGAGGCTGATATCAGATAATCAGAAGCAAAAAGAGCATTTTTATGATTAATCACCTCTCTACATTTTATTGCTCCATCGCCGAAGAAAATAATTTTCTGTGATTCAGGAATATAGGCAAATGTATCTTTAGTGATTATTTCTGCTGATATATCCTTTATTTTAGTTCCGACTGAGTCATAAATTGCATAATAAACTTCCATTCTCCGGGCATCGAGCATAGGACAGAAGAGTGAATTCACTTCAGATTCTGATCTAAAATACTTACTTATGGTAATCCCCCAAAACATCGAAAGTGTGGTTTCTATGCCGATAAGAGGAATAGATGCTCCATATGCAATTCCTTTAGCTACTGATACACCAATGCGCAAACCCGTAAAAGATCCTGGTCCCTTACTGACTGCAACAGCGTCAAGGTCACGGGCTCTTATTCCATGCTCTCCGAGGATTTCCTCAATAAACACAGTGAGCAGGGAGGCATGTGATTTTGATTCGTTGCTTTCTCTCAAAGAGAGTACTCCGGCACTGTCACATAATGCCACTGAGCATTGGTTTGTTGCAGTTTCAAGACATATAATCATGTTTTGAAAGGGATACCGGCTACCTATTTCACCTTAAAGAGTACTTCTTTTTTTACGACCTCGATCAGGGTGCTGTCGGATAATTTTTTACTGATTGCACTGAAAGGGGCAGAGATTACCCGATCATTTAATGCTACGCCGGAAAGGACTTCAATATAAGAATTATCCTGGATTCCGGTTTTAACATCCTTAGCGAGAGCATATTTGCCATTGGTAACAAATACTATGGTACGGATATCTTTTTCTGATTTAGTACCGCCAATTTTTGTAGTATCGGTACGCGTTGTGACAGATTGTATCGGAACGGTAATTATATCAGGTTTTGATTGGGTGCGTATATCTACTGTTGCTGACATTCCCGGTCTGAATGGATTCTTATCACCGGCGTCAACTAGTTTCTGATATGATTGGGGAAGAACCAGAATCTTGACATCAAAGTTAGTTACCTGATCAGCTGATACACCTGTTGTCTTGGCAGAATTTGCAATTTCAGTGACTATTCCCTTGAATTTCTGATCGAGATATGCATCAACTTCAATCAAAGCTGTGTCTCCGAGCTTAACCCTTGGGATGTCATTTTCATTTACCTGAACCTGAGCTTCCATGCGTGATAGATCTGCAACACGCATTAATTCTGTTCCAGCCATTAGATTAGTTCCCGCTACTCTTTCACCCAGTTCCACGAGAAGCATTGAAACTGTACCGGTCATTGGTGCATAGATTGATGTCTTGGTAAGGTTTTCATTTGCATCTTTAAGTGAAGCTTCGGCACTTGTAATTGCGAACTTGGCTGCATCGACTGTTGCTTTTGCAACTGTGTATGTTGCCTGAGCCTGTTCAAAATCTGACTTTGAAATAGTCTGTTGATCATACAGCTGTTTGCTTCTCTTGTATGAAAGTTCGGCCTGAGTAAACTGAGCATCTGTCTGGGCGCGGCGAGCCTGGGCCGAGCTTATTTCTGCCAGAGATCTGTCTTTCTGGGAAATGTAATTATCGGGTTTTATTCTGAGTAATAATTGACCTTTTTCAACATTGTCACCCTCTTTAATAGTCAGTTCTACAATTTCGCCAGATACATCAGGGCTTATTTTAACCTCTTTTTCAGGCTGAATTTTACCATTAGCTGTAATTGTTTCAACAATAGTACGTTTTTCAGCATTCTCTACTGCAACCTTAATTGTTAATGCTTTTCCAAACCAGCCTGCTTTTTTCCCAATTACTGCAAAGAGGATCAGGACAATTACTATCAGAAGTAAAATCTTAAGTATCTTATTGTTTTTCATGTTTTTGTTTCTTAAAATGTTTTGATTTCTTATTATTTGTCAAGACTTAGAGGTAAGCCTTTGTAAAAATCGAGCACTTTGGTCTTAAAAATAAATTCATATTTAGCCTGCGCCATGTCCGATTGTGATTTAAGCAATTGTGTTTTTGCAGCATTATAGTCGACAGGAGTAACCATTCCTACATTAAATTTCTGTTCAGTATATCTGAAAGATTCTTCGGTTGAGGCAATTGCTTTGATACTCACATTATACTTTTTGAGGGCTGCAACCGCATCAGTATACGCTTGCTGAATATTTTTATAAAGTTGTTTTTTTGTTCCTTCAAGACTGTACTGACTCGTTTCCACATTTAATTTAGAGTTTGAGATGTTTTTATTAACCTGCCATCCGTTTAAAATCGGAATATTTACGGATAGGCCAACTCCAGAGTTTTTATTGTTTTTTATCTGGTTATTAAAGGACTCAATTCCCGGCTGATTAGAGAGGTAAGTATAACGGCTGTTTAAGGAATAGTTTAAGGAAATTATTGGGCTCCTGCCGCCTTTTGCCATTTTAAGACTATACTCACTTGCCTGAAGTTTAAACTCTGAGCTTTTGATTTCTGGTCTGTTTTTCTCGGCTATGGCATAAATATCATCAATATTGCCTGATATGATTGAATTAGGATCAACATTGATCTCCGGAACTACTATTTCAAATCCTGCTGGTGTTTTAAGCTCCAGAAACTGTGTGAGAATTAGGACAGATGTTTCGAGCTGGTTTTTCTGGGTAATAAGAGATAATTCTTCCTGTGCTGCCTGGGCTTCTATCTGGAGAAGGTTACCCTTGGCTACACTACCCGCATCAACAAGTTTCCTTGTTTTCTCAATCTGTTGTAAAGTGATATTAAGCTGATTTTCATTTGCTGCAACAAGCTCTTTGTTCAAAAGGATCTGAAGGTATGCTAGTGCAACATTCAGAGCTACGTTATCAGTGATATCCTGAAGATCCTGCTGGCTGGCAAGGACTTGGTATTTATTTTTCAGGATTGCGTTATAATACTGCAGGCCATTGAAAACCGGCATAGATCCCCCCAGATAAAAATAATCGGATTGAAGAGTCTGTTTATAAAATGTGTAGGTGTTTTGATCCAATGCACGGCCAAATGAATAAGAATACGAAGCCTGGCCATTTAGATTTGGTAACAATTGAAATTTTGACAGATCATGTGAATTTTTTTGAACCTCGGTCTGAATTACTTGCTGCTTTATCTGGATATTATTATCAATAGCATATTTGATACATTCTTCCAGCGACCACACTTTTTGTTGTGAGAAGATTAATCCCTGTGAAGAAAAAAGACAGGTAAATATTAATATTAAGATTTTTTTCATGTTTAATTATTTGGTTTTTAAAGATAACCAGTGTTGAACAAGGTTAGTTATAGATTATTTAATGTTATAATGTTTCAATTGCATTTGATAAATATCAGGACAGAAATCTTTTAAAAATAAGTTTACGAAGATAAATAATATCTCAGACAGAATAAATTTTTTTTTTCAAAAGTGCAAATTAAAGAATGAACTTCATTCTTTAAATTGTTTCATGCAGGTTCTAAATTTAATTATATTTGTGATCACAATGAACATTTTTTTATCTATTAAATACATAATCATATGACTAATAAGGAATTAAAATTGGAACCAGGAGTAATTTTCGGAGATGATGTGAAGTCACTTTTTGACTATGCAAACAGGAATGACTTTGCCATTCCTGCTGTTAATGTCGTTGGAACCAATTCTGTAAATGCTGTTTTGGAAACTGCAAAGGCTGTGAATTCTCCTGTCATTATCCAGTTTTCAAACGGAGGAGCACATTTTTTTGGCGGACAGGGTTTACCCAAGGAAAATCAGGTTGGGGCAATAGCCGGTGGAATTTCCGGGGCTCTTCATGTTCATAATGTTGCAGATTATTATGGTATTCCGGTAATTCTTCATACTGATCATGCGGCGCGCAAGCTTCTTCCATGGATTGATGCGTTGCTCGATGCAGGTGAAGAATTCTACGAAACTAACGGGAAGCCGCTTTTCAGTTCACATATGCTTGATCTTTCCGAAGAACCATTGAAAGAGAACATAGCAACATGCAAAAAATATCTTGAGAGAATGAGCAAAATCGGAATGACTCTTGAGATTGAACTTGGTGTTACCGGCGGCGAAGAAGACGGGGTGGACCATGCGGGGGTTGACAGTTCCCGTTTATATACACAACCTGAGGATGTTGCATTTGCCTATGAAGAACTTTTGAAAGTAAGCAACATGTTCACAATTGCTGCATCATTTGGTAATGTTCACGGTGTCTATAAACCGGGAAATGTAGAGCTCAAACCAATTATTCTCAAGAATTCCCAGGATTATATTATCAAGAAATTTAAAACAGATCCGAATCCTGTTAATTTCGTATTTCATGGCGGATCAGGATCAGAGAAACATCTCATTACGGAAGCTATCAAATACGGAGCTGTAAAAATGAATCTTGACACAGATATGCAGTGGGCTTTCTGGGATGGGATAAACAGATACTCAAAAGAAAAACAGGGATATCTCCAAAGTCAGATCGGCAACCCGGAAGGGGAGGATAAACCCAATAAAAAATATTACGATCCGCGGGTTTGGCTCAGGAAAGGAGAGGAGACCTTTATTACAAGACTGAAAGAGGCATTTGCTGATCTGAATGCAATGAACCGTTTTTAGGCTATTCGAGCACAGAGCTCAGAGCAAACCCCGAACCCTGAGCTCTGAACTCTGAGCTATGATTCAAAGTTGATGTTCGTGAGGCATTCAATTTATTCAGAATGTAACGCTATAACATTTGGATAATACCCGCCTTTTTCTAATTTTACAAATTCGGTTTAAAATGATTAGCAGAATTGATAATAAATTTGTCATTCCTGCGTATATTTGTATGAAGAACAGGAGATTATCTCATGATATTTTTTAACGATGTATCCTGATAGTTTTAAAAATAATCCTTCCAAGAGAACTCCCTGGATAATTCTGGAGCCAGGCAGGATTTTTATTATGGGAAGATCAATTCCTGAAAATCCCAACGATTTCTATCGGCCTGTTCAGGAATGGATATCAAAATATGCTCAGAATTATACAGAGAAATCAAAAATCGAACTGGGATTTGAATATATTAACACAAGTTCCATAAAGTGGATTTTTACCATATTGAGAGAGTTATCGGAAATGAAAGAGATTGTCAGAAATGCCAGTGTTACCTGGTATTATGAACATGGTGATGAAGATATGTGCGAATTGGGTTTAATTCTCCGGTCGCTGGTTGAATGCCCTTTTGTTGTTGTTGAGGTGGATGAGATGAACAGGGCCAGGTATGAGAAGATATTATCAAAACCCACCTGATCTCTGATGGCAACGGTTTATCAAATTCGCCCGTTGATGATCACTCTTCAAAAAAAATTCTAATTTTGCAGCTCATTTGTGTAACATTGACCCATGGTGTAATTGGCAACACGTCGGATTTTGGTTCCGCAGAGTCCTGGTTCGAGCCCAGGTGGGTCAACAAATTAAAAAGCGTAAACAGACATATACTGACTGAATGCGCTTTCTAGTATTAGGTGTTACTGAAACTATACTGAAACATTTCTGATTTTTAAAGCTATTTATTTGTAATTAGACAAGTTTTCAGAGAGTGTGAAATGTGGGATTTTGTTACAATATTAGATATAACAATTGCAACTGTCTGTTTCGTGTAAATATTTATTAGTTAAAATTATGAAATTAAATTCAATTAGCATAAATTTGGACCGCTGTAATAAACCTGTAATAATTAATAATATATAAAAGAATCTCCAGGCGACACTTATGCTATCAAAGAGTAGACTAACACATATTCTTACGCAGATTTGACTTTCACAACAAGTGTCGCCTTCTTTTTAAGTTCTTTGGTTGATAATTGATGTTGACTTTTTAGACGGTACATCCTTTTACTCCGGGGACGGAATCGAAATGCAGCGAGTTTCTTAATATGTATAGCTTTTTCTATTAATTAAATAGAATTGCATAAACTGTGATAACCAGCCTACCTCTGATTTTATAGGATTTAGAAAGAAGTTTTTAAGGGATTATAATTTACTTTTACAAAACCTCAGGATTGTACTTTTCATAGCACCATCCGTGTTAGCTTACGTTCTGTATTTTTTGTCGTAGAGATATTGAAGTGACGTGTCAATGAAGCCGTGCTACTTGCCGATGTACTATTCAACCGCATGCGCAATTCGTACAATTTCTTTAGCGATATCCTCAGGTGAAAGAATAAAATCTATATATCCGCTTGCTATTGCACTCTTTGGCATATCCGGTTGTACTGCTGTTTCTGGCTTCTGTGCGATTGTAATTCCACCTACTTCTTTTATACCGCATAAAGCTTCTGCTCCATCACCGTCATAGCCCGAGACAATGACAGCGATGAGTTTGCCGTTCCAATGCTCCGTTAGTGAACGCAGAAAAACCGTAATCACGTCGGGCCATCCCCTAGGTTTTGATATTGGCTTTAGACGAAACTCATCATCAAGAACGTGCAAGTCTCGCTTTTCAGGGATGATAAACACGTGATTGGGCTGAATGTCTAGTTTTTCCGTAATAAGTTCGACCGGCATCTGTGTATAGTGTGGGAGAATCTCGTGAAGCAGAGTAGCTACAGTTCTCAAATGATTGACGATGACGATAGCAACACCCATATCTGCCGGGAGATGCTGTAGTAAACGGGTATAGGCGTCGAGTCCCCCGGCCGAACCGCCCAGGCAAACGATAGGAAAGTCTTTTGTAGCACTCTTAGCTTTCATAGGTAATTACTTTATAGTTTGAAAATACTGTGAATTTTAAACAATGCACGCTGTTGGGCGCTCGTTTAATTTCTTCATTCTATTCAATATTTATAAAGTTTATGAAAATTAATTGAATAACTTGCATTTTAATAAGTTTATCTCAGTCAATTGTAACTGAACGCTTCTTATTGGAATCTTCTGAAATTATTAACTCATACTTTATATCTTATCGGAACTATAAGTGACACAAATTCTTTCGGTAAACTTTTACATTGTTTCTTCGTTCAGAAAAATGAAAAGATTCAACATTAACATATACAAATAAAGGGAAGTATGAATAACATAAAATCAACTATTTTTCAAATCATTAAAATACAAGAATATCAAGTCAGTATTGCCAATACATAAAATATCAACTCGTGAAAAAAATCATCCTTGAAAAGGAACAAAAAACAACATCCATTTTAAAACCTGCAAAACGGCAAAATTCAATTTCTCTCAATTTTCCTATTGTTGGCATAGGAGTTTCGTCTGGTGGACTGGAGACATTGGAACAATTTTTTGCTAAAATGCCGAAAGACACTGGAATGGCATTCGTGATTATTCAACATCTCGACAAAACACATGTAGGCATCATGCCTTATCTCCTTCAACGAAATACTGTTATGAAGGTAACTCAGGTAACCGACCGCTTGCAAGTGAAACCAAACCATGTATATTTGATGCCACCCAACAAGAGCATTTCTATTTTAAATGGTTATCTGCATTTATTCGAGCCAACTGAATTGCTGGGTTTACGACTTCCTATAGATATTTTTTTCCGCTCATTAGCTGATGACCAACAGGAAAAAAGTATTGGCATCATTCTTTCTGGCAATGGTTCAGATGGCAGCTTTGGAGTGAAAGCGATTAAAGAAAAAAATGGGATAGTATTGGTACAAGACCCACTGACATCAAACTTTAATGGCATGCCAAATAGTGCCATTGATGCAGTAAAAGTTGATATTATCGCATCTGCATACGACCTACCCGCCAAACTTATTGTTTTTCTAAAAAATAATCCTTCTGATACAAAAAATCTTATAATAGATGATAAAAACAAAACTAATCTCGAAAAAATAGTCATCTTACTTCGTACACAAACGGGACATGATTTTTCTTTGTATAAAAATCCCACTATGTATAGACGTATCGAAAGGCACATGGTTATTCATCAAATAGACAAAATTGCCAACTATGTCTGCTTTTTACAGGAAAACCCAAAGGAGCTGGAGGTTCTTTTCAGAGAGTTATTAATTGGTGTAACAAATTTTTTTCGTGATGTAGTAGTATGGGAGAAGTTAAAAGAGCAAATTCTACCTGATTTGTTTAATGAATTACCAAACGGACATGTGCTGCGGGTATGGGTTACCGGTTGTTCAACAGGGGAAGAAGCGTATTCATTTGCAATTGTTTTTAAAGAAGCCTACGAAAAAGTGAAGCAAAGTAAAAATTTAACTTTGCAGATATTTGCCACTGATATAAATAGCGATGCCATTAAAATAGCAAGAAAAGGAGTTTTTAGTTTAAATATTGTTGCCAATGTATCGTCTGAACGGATAACCAAATTTTTCACAAAAAAAGAAGACAAGTATTGGGTTAATACTTCTATACGTGATATGTTGATATTTGCACCACATGATGTGATAAAAGACCCTCCTTTCACAAAATTAGATTTTCTTTTGTGCCGTAATTTATTGATATACTTCGAATCTAAATTACAGAAAAAACTAATGAATTTGTTTTATTACTGTCTCAATACAGGTGGATTAATGTTACTTGGCACTTCCGAAAATGTAAACTCACAAGATATGTTATTTACTACGATTGATAAGAAATTAAAAATCTACAAACGCTCCATAACTCCAAAAGAAATTGATAGGATGAACTTCCTAAGTTCCTTTTCTCATTCAATTAAACGAACTCAGGAAGATATTACATCTGTTAAAGCTACTTCTAAAATTCAGACCTTTGCCGAACAATTATTGCTGCAACGCTTTGCCCCTGCCAGTGTGTTGATAAATCAGGAAGGCGACATCCTTTATATTACAGGCAGGATAGGTAAATACTTAGAACCTGCCCCAGGAAAAGCTATCATGAACATCTATACAATGTCAAGTGAAGGCTTGCATAACGAATTATTGAATGCTATTCAAAGCGTAAAACAAAATTACAAACCAATTATTTTACGAAACATAAAAGTAAAAAACGATGGAGGCAATCAGTTTGTAGATATTACTATTCAATCCACTGAGAACCATGACGAATTTAAAGACACTATTTTAATAGTTTTTGCAGATGTGACTGCGCTTCCAAACTCTATAATTATAAAATCGAAAACTGGAAAACAAAATTCATCTTCCCGTAAGTATGAATCTGATAGTGATTTGCAGCGCACCCTTGAACAATTGGAATGCACTCGTGAAGAAATGCAGACTTCGCAGGAAGAGTTAAAATCCACCAACGAAGAACTACAGTCCACCAACGAAGAACTACAGTCCACCAACCAGGAACTCACTATATCAAAGGAAGAAATGCAAAGCCTGAATGAAGAACTGCAAACAGTAAATATGACGTTGCAGAGCAAGGTAGTTGAGTTTATAGAGGCAAATAACGACATTAAAAACCTTCTAAACAGTACCGACATTGCTACCTTGTTACTCGACAATGAATTGAACATTCGCAGGTATACCGACCAATTGACTAAACTAATTAAACTGCGACCCTCTGATATTGGCAGACTTTTTACCGAAATGGTTTCCGATTTGCAATATCCCGAAATAGCTGACCATGCCAGAGAAGTATTACGTACGCTGATTTTTAAGGAAAGTAACGTCCCGACCTGTAACCAAAGATGGTTTAAGGTTCGAATAATGCCTTATCGAACATTGGAGAATAGAATTAATGGGGTGGTAATAACATTTATTGATATTACTGTAGCCAAAAAATTAGAAGCCGATTTAAATAAAACCATTAATATTCTTCGTGAGCATAATTTACTCAAACCTTGAAAAAGTGAGTATACCGGATGAAACTGAGCCAGCGCACTGAAACTCACTCACGAACTGGAAATGCAGAATTAAGAACTCCTGCAGGTAAAAGAGTAAACAGAAATTGAAATCCAAAAATTTGTTGAATTATACGACTGTGTATCATAAGGCTATTTTACACTTTCTAAGGATGGTAAAATTATTGAGTTACACTTTAGTCTAAATAGTTGCATATTTAATGCATTGATATATAAATAGTTAGGATATAGTGCAACTGAAATAAAAACTCTATAGCACTGTTTATTAGCGATTTAAGATATTGTTGCGTTTCAATATAGTAGAATACAAAAGGGAATTAGATAGTGGCTTTGAAGGGCTGCAAATGGCCTTAAACGAGTTGGTTGAAACATGTTATATGATTGATAATCAGAGTCTAAATAAAAAAGAGAAATTGGGGTTGGATTATGATAATAGTATTGTAAGATTTAATCAAAATAGTATCCACAATTTTTATCAGATACTTTTGAAACCAATTGGATATCATAATTAGAAATGGGATAGACTCTGCAGATTAAATGTCTTTTTTCATAGATAGCACATTTATTACCATTTGTCAAATAAGGACATCTTCTTATATACTGACAACAAGCTAGGCAATTGACACAACTACCTTTTCTATGTTTTTCTACATATTTTATAGTTTTTCGTTTAAATAAATAAACCTTGATTTGCCTTGTTAAAGTACCCCACACAATCATACGCATGCTTTTATCCCAGAATTTTGAGACAGCTTTTAAAAAAACTAAGAAATTTACAATTTCTAATCTAAGATTTGTAAAATGATATTTATTTGACATTACTCTCTTAATTTCTTTTAAACAACTTTAATCATAAAATCTGATAAAACAGATGTTGATAAAAGTAGGCATATAATACTTACATAGTAAAAATAATAGTGTTAAAAGATTATATATCATCAATATATTATATAAAATTCTGATCCCAAAGTCCCAGTCTAGACAATTGAATTATCAATATATTGATATATAAATAGTTAACAGATAGAGCAAATATAACAAACGTCCTATAAAGCTGTTTATAAGCGTTTTACGACACGGTTGCATTTCGCTGATATAGAGTACTATAGAGGGATAGAAAGTGACTTAAGCGGGCTACGAATGGCCCTAAAATGGATTGTGGCTAGATTGTATGTAATTGATATATAGGTTTATACATTGATGTGTGATAGTTGGGGAATTGGGGTTGTGATTGATATATATTGTAACAAGTAACTTAGACCTACTCAGCTGTTATAGCATAGTTTTATTTTTTTTGTATCAAGATATTTCTGAAAGTGGGCCTGTCGGATCTTAAATCAAGAACTTCATTGCCTTTGGTAAAGAATAATCCAGGTTCAAATTCTTTTAAGGTACTTTTTCCAAAATTCCCAACCATGATTAGCGATTGTGCTTCTTTCATTATTTTTATTCGTTGATACCCAAAGCCAAAAAAATGAGCAATTTTGGCATACCATTTAATATTCATTCCTTTTATTATAACTTTATATTTACCAACATACTTTTGCCATTCTGGTTTAAATAAAGAATCACATTTACAGTTAAATTCTTTTCGTTTATCAAGGTTAAGTTTATTTTTGAAATAAAAGCCATTAATGCTGTCAAACACTGCAGTAATGTCAGAATTCTTTGACAATCCCGCTGTCTTGATATATTCGTTCATGATGGAAAGGCAAATGTCATAGGTATTGAATGGTCTGTTGCATAGGATAACTGATCCGATTTCATATTCTGGAAACCATAAAAGTGTAGCACCGTATCCAAATCCGCCACCATTATGATTTATATACAAAATATCATTATTTTTATCTATGTAAGTACCCAAACCATAATTTTGGATGTTAATTTTACACATTTCATAAAGGTACTTCTTGTCAATCAGGGTTTTATTAGTGGTTTCCCCATAGTTCATCAATAACTGCTCATATTTAATAAAGTCATTTAAACTGGTATAAACAGCTCCGGATCCTGGTAGTGGTATGGAATAATGGTTTTTCTTCACTGCAGAAATATTCCCTTCAGTTTTATTTTTGTTCAATACTACCTCTTTATCGTTTGCTGTCGTATTTGTCATGAAAAGAGGTTGAAAGATTCTCGATTTAAGGTAATCGCTAAAACTTTTCTCAGCTTTTTGAGCAATTATTGCCGATGCCAGATCAAAACCCAAATTTGAATATGAATAATTAGTCCCAACGGGAAATTTTAACCAGGTTCTATTAATGCTATTTATATGATCTTTTGTTTCGCAAAGAGTGTAATCATAGTTATTTCCTATTGGTGCTTCATGAGTGAACCCAGCAGTATGCGATAATAACATTCTTAAAGTTATTTTTTGTTCTGGGAAATCTTCAAAACAACTATTGATTGTAAAAGAAGGCATATACTTTATAATTGGGGAATCGAGTTTCAATAATCCGTCTTGAACTGCTGTCATTATTGCAAGAGCAGTAATATTCTTAGATATTGACTGAATACTAAAGATCGTCTCATCATTAATTTTAAACCCGTACGTTGAGTTTCCAAGGCACTCACTAAATAAAGTTTCATTTTTGTTAAAGACTGCAAAAGCTAATCCTTGAACTTTGTTTTTATGCTTAAATCTGCTCAATGATTCATGGCTTTTTAACCTGAAACTGTTGAGTCGGGAATTGCCTTTTAACGAATCCTGAGGTTCATTGATTATAATCAGGATCGAACTTAATAGAATTATGAAAAGTCTCATGGTAGAACTTTTATTATGATGTCTATAAATACGTTATAACTAAATAGTTTTTTATACATAATCTTATAACATCCTGCCCATTAAAGTTTTGAATTAATTCAAGTTGCTATCAAAATTACATCTACTTTAATTCAAAATCAATTTTATTTGTTCTTCCCAAAATCCCAGCCAATTGAGTAGCATAATTAATATGCTGATATATAAACTGTTATTAAATAGCTTAATTACAACTAATGTTCTAAATAGCTGTTTTAAAGCGTTTCACCATATTATTGCGTTTCGATAACAGGAAGTACTATTGGGAATGAGAAAGTAGCTGAGAAGAGCTTGGAACGGTCTTAAAAAGGATATTTAATTGATGTCATATAATTGATTTACAATTAAATGGTGTGTTTAAGTGGCTCAATATGATCCAGATCATTAAGAAAGATAAAATAGTAAATGTCATTTTACATGAACAATCAAACTTTTTGATGATTGTAGTTAGGTTTTTGACAAACGTTTTTTAATTTATAATAATATGCTATAGATTTGATAATGTTTTAATAAACATAGGTTTACAATTTAAAAGTCCTTGAAGGATCACATGATGAAGGAATTTCAGAATCTAATAATAGAACAAACTCCAAAAACTCCACAAATTGATTTGGATCTATTGACAGGTGATCTTATTTTCTCTGGCAGGTCAATTCCTGAAAATGCTGCCAAAGTATATGAGCCTGTTTTAAATTGGGTGACAGAATATATTCTAAAAGCCAGACCAACTACCGACTTAAGGCTCAAACTGGAGTATTTCAATACTGCATCAATATTATGGCTGGCAAAGATATTTAAAGTCCTAATCCGGATTAATAAGCCTGATTATGTTTTAATTGTACACTTGTATTTGCCTGTAGATGAGCTTGATGAAATGAGTGATTTTGAGGATATTATAGATGCTTTTAGTCCCATTGAAGATATTGTTCGTGATGCCATATTTAGTATAGGTATAAAACTACATGGGATAGACGACAAAGGTGAAATAATTAAAGAAACATTAGTATTTATCTGAGAAAGAAGATTTTATCTGGCCATCAAGTTAATGTTGTTCAGAAGAAGATCCCTAAATGATTTACCGACTGGAAAGTTTTTAATAGTATTCCCAACAATCAGATCCAGAGAATTCTCTTTTATAGCCCGTATCATGCTCTTGTTCACTATAAATGATCTATGAACTCTTATAAAGATCCCTGAAGGGAATTGATTCTCTATTGCTTTCATTGTAAAATGAATGGTAAACTTTTTATCATTGGTGGTAAGAGTAATATAATTCTCAAGAGCTTCAATATATATTATATCTTTAAATTTCA
>JADGPU010000026.1 GCA_017882305.1 Bacteroidales bacterium
CATCGTTAGAACGATCGGGCATCACAGCAGCGGGTACTGTTGCGGATTCAAACCGCATTCCCTTTTCATTACAATGATTTTATTTCATTGTAACACCAATAAAGAACAAAGATAATGGAAATTTTTTTTCTGAAACAAATTGATTTTGGTCAGATATCAACAGTTGTTAACAAATATTTTAATATTTGTTCGCCGATGCCGATTCTATATCCGGTCGATATGTAAAGAATATTTCCATCCTTATCGGCTAATACTACAACAGGCAAATTCATTTCTGGTGGCAGATTAAGTTTGACAGAATTATTCAAGATATCCAGGTGATTGTCAATACCAAAAGATGTATTGGCAGGCAGACCTTTTATATCCAGCTGGTGCAGAGACAGGTCGGCACCTGTTCCTGCCGACAGAAAAATAAATTTTCCGCCCCAGGCATCAAGTTCGGTTTTAAGCAGTGGGAGATCATTAAATATATGTTTGGTAGGTTCCTTCTCAGGGTCAATCCATATGATTACCAGACCCTTTTCATTAACACATAGCTGAGAATTGCTATTCAGATCATAAAGACTCTTGATTTTTTTCAGATCAATTTTACCAAGTATCTCTTTTTTAGTGATATCCTTTCTTAATTTTACTTCAACAGTTTTATGTTCGTTCCCGGCAAGATCAAAAAATGTGATATTCGATAAGATCTTACTGTTAATTAATCTGTTACCGGTGACCAGCATATAATGTCCGGGTGGCAGGGGAAGTTCTTCTTTAAAATCACTGATTTTCTTATTGTAATCATATTCAAGGGTATTGTAACGGCCACCTTCAAATCTTGCAATAGTGAAGTGAAGATAATATTCAGGAACAGGCTTTGTATCTGCTGATTGCAGCTTAAGATAACCCTTATTCTGGTCAGGTTGTTTCTGATCAGAAAAATAAACATCTTTCCAGCTTTTATTTAAGAAATACTGTGGCATATTCCTTCCTGGCTCAAGGCGCGAAGGAATTCCAAGACTCCGGCATATTGCAACAAAACAAATTGCCCGTGAACCTGTATCTGATACTTTAAGTTCATTAACTCCTACCGGAGTTATTGCTGTGCGATAATAATTTTCATCATCATCAATTCTGATATTATCATTCAGATATTGAATAATTGATGAAGGATCGTGTGATCCATTTATTACCAGTACGGAAGGCAGTTTTGTTAAGAAATAATGTCTCCAAGGGATTAACAGTTCATTTGCAATCCTTGGGTTAATAATATACTCCAGGAATATTTTATTATCAGATTCACCGGAGATTTTGAGAGGAAGTGTACTATTTCTAAGATGATCTGAAAGGATATATTCCTTGATATCCCGAAGATCCTTATCCGGAAGAATCTCAAGCAACGACATGGCAACAGGGCGTAATGAATCAGGTGTTTCTGACAGGAATGAGCTGATCTCATTATAATTGCCCATGCTTCTTGCAATTATATTCATAACTCTGCCAGTATCAATATTAAGTTTTATTGCCAGCTTTTTTGCCTCGGCAGGCTTCATCCATAAATCAATATACTTTTGGCGGACATTGTTTTCTTTGTTAATTCTCTCTGAATTCTGTTCTGCAACTTCTTTTGGTGGGCCGGGAAGAGGTGATCGGATTACCGGCACATCAAGATCCAGATCAAAACTATTGACCGAGTTTTCTTTCCTGTTAAGTTTCAATCTTAAGGTATCGGTTTCACCAACTGAGATTTTCTTAAAGTCAAAATTATCACCTTTATGTGCCCATATCAATAAATCACCTAATCCTGTTTCAAATTGACTAATTCCATATTCGTTCGTAGGTACAACTGCTAACGGATAAAACTCTGCATAATTATAAAGTTGGTATTCCACCTGGGCATCACTTAACGGAACATCATCTTTGTCAGATACTTTTACGATTATTTTCTTAGTAATTGCATACTTGGCAAGGTTGTTAATATCTGTATAATTATAATTCTTCTTTATTACATTCTCATTGCCATAGAATGCCCCAAATGATTTTGTATGTACCAGCATAGCTCTTCTCACAGGTTCAGTAAACCAGCCTCGATCAAGAACAGGTTCCGGTTCACATGCACCCATATAGTACCATTCTCCGTTAAACCAAATTTCAACCCAGGCATGGTTATCATCAGTGTGAGCCCATCGGGGAGTATATACCTGCCTGGCAGGTATTCCAACTGTTCGGAGTGCAGCCACAGTGAAAGTTGATTCTTCACCGCATCTGCCTCTTGCTGAGAGAATTGTACTCATTGGGGCAGAAGTCCTGTCATCAGCTGGTTGATAACTAACCTTTTCATGGCACCAATGGTTTATCTCCAGAGCAGCTTCCCTCAGATCTTTTCCCTTTACCCTATTTATAAGTTCATTATAATAGACGATCCTGAACGAATCAAGATTTTCATTATTGATCCTGCATGGAAGAACATAATGGAGGAAAACATTTTCAGGGATATCTTTTCCCCATTTTGACTCAGATCTTGCCCGCAATGAGATATCAATGTTAGCAAGAAAAAAGTTACCATTATAGTCTGCCAGATCGCTTAATGGCATGAAGGCATAAAGAAACTCAAGCGCTTCTGACTGTTTTAATGAAAGATTCTGATTAAAAACAGAGAAAAGAGCTGAATCTCTATTAATGGCCAGATGTTTTCTTTGGTTAAAAGCTTTTTCTGTGATTGCCAGATATTGACTGTTATTGATTAGATGGTTACTGTTACAGCAGGTCGTAAGCATTGTAATTAATGCTAATATAATTTTAAGGGATATTTTCATGTCAGCAACAATCCTAAATAGTGCCGCAGGAATTTCGTACAATAAGTTCGGGTGATATGTTAACCTGCCGTTTAAACTTGCCTTTTCCTGAATTTTTGACTTCAGACCAGATCATATTTGCAACTTTGGTGGAAATACCTGAAAGAGGCTTGCGAAGACAGGTTACGGGAGAAAACATCAGGTCGAATCCGGTTCCCTCTTCCATAGAAACAACAGCAATATCCTGTGGAACTCTAAGTTTCTTTTTCCTGAGTAAGGTCATTATAGGATAAACAAGGCTTGCATTCATTATAACCATAACATCTGCACGGTAAGGGGGACGAAGATATTTTTCGAACTGTGCCGAATCAATTTCATCGCCATCGAACAGTTTGTCTAATTCAACGACAACTGGTCTGTTGATACCAGGTTTTTGACCAATTGTATTGATAATTTCCTGAATTGCGGTTGTATCGGATCGGAATGATCTGTGGTCAGCAACAATTATTATATTCTTATAGCCAAGCTTATCAAGATGATTCACAACTAGTTGAGCCCCAGCAACAGTATCTGTATTAACTGTATTAAGACGCAACGTCTTTGAGGGTTTTTCAAGAAGTACGAATGGATAGTCTGTAGTTCTGAGTGCCCGTATTGTAGCTTCATCAGCTGCATCTCCAAGAAGTATAAGCCCGCTATAAAATTTTTTAAATGCTCCCACCAGTCGATCGTACCTCTGATCATCCGGATCTTTCGTTACAATTGAGAATCCCACGCCAATACTTGAAAAAGCCTTCTGAAGAAAAGGTGTTATCTGAATAACGAAAGGATCATTAATAGAAGGCACTATCATCCCCAGCACTCCTGGTTTCTCTTCAACTGGTGAAGATTCATTCTTTTCATGCAGTGATTCAAAATACCCCATTTGTCTGGCAAGCATAAGGACTTTTTCCTGAGTATCCTTTCGAATGCCTTGCTGGTCAGCCTTATTGTTAAGGACTAGTGATACTAAAGTACCTGATACGCCAAGCCTTGTGGCTAAATCTTTGTTTTTAAATTTTTTCCCCATCTCCCCTTTTAATTGGAAGAAATAAATTTAGTACTTTTTTTGAATTTCAGCATTAATTTAATAATTTTTAACTTTTGAATAGAAAAGGTATTGCACCTGCAATACCTTTTCAAGAAATTAGTGGAATATTTATTTTTTATGAGGATTAATACCCCTCTGTTTAGCGGCAGTCTCAAGTCGCTGCTGCCATTTTGATTTTTTAAGTGGTTTCTTTTTATTCTCCTCCAATGTCGCTAAGACCGCATCAGCATTAATGAATCTTTTAGATATCATGTTCTGGGCATATGTTAGCATATTAGCGAGGAAATAATAATATGTAAGACCTGCAGAGAAGTTATTAAGAATAAGCATAAACATTACAGGCATCATATACATCATCATCTTCATTCCGGGTTGATCTGAACCAGGAGAAGAACCTGTCATCTTCATTGTCAGCAAAGTTGAAGCTGTCATAAGTAGCGTAAAAAGACTTACATGATTCCCATACATCGGAATTGTGAATGGGAGAGTCAGGATTGAATCATATGTCGACAGGTCGGTCGCCCAGAGGAAGTGTTCCTGTCTCAGTTCAATTGAAACAGGGAAAAACCTGAACATTGCAAAGAGAATCGGCATCTGAAGCAGCATTGGCAGACAACCTCCCATCGGGTTCACTCCCGCCCTCTTGTACAGATCCATCGTGGCCTGTTGCTTTTTCATCGCATCTTCCTTCTTGGGAAATTTCTTTCCAAGTTCCTCGACCATGGGCTTAAGTACCTGCATTTTTGCCTGAGACTGATACGATTTAAAAGTCAGAGGGAAAAGAACAACTTTAATTATAATAGTCAGAATAAGAATAATTAAACCAAAATTCCTTATAAAATGATTAAGCCAGTTAAAGATTGGAATAATTGCAAACCGGCTGATCCAACCGATAATATTCTTTCCTAGAAAAACTACCTTTTCAAGTTGCAGCCCTTCCTTTTTAAGAATTGGAATTGAATTTGGTCCATAATACAATTTCATATTGATCGAATTCGAAGTGCCGTTATTGAAAGGGATGCCCACCTCAGAAGTATAGTATCTAAGGAATTTTTTGGATGCCAGAGTACGGGTAGACGAGACAGAAGCATTAAGAAAGAAATCATTGGTTAGAATTATTGAGGAAAAAAACTGGTCCTGAAATGCTATCCAGCTAAGTTTTGTAGTAATATCGGTTTTCTCATTCTCTTTAGACTGACGAAGTCTGAGGCCAGTGACTTCATCCTGATAGTATTTGTAATTTATTGTTGAATAATTCTCTTCATTCTGTCGCCCTTTTTCCTGCTGAGGTACATACATTTTCCAGTCTAATGTCAGACTGTTCTGGTTAGAAGCAATAACACCTTCCATTGATTTGAAGTTAACATTAAAGTCAACTATGTATTTATCAGGAGCAAGAGTATATTTATACTCAATATATTTATCGTCTCCGGCAAATAACCTGAGAACGACACTCTGAGGTTGAGAACCAGCTTTGTACAATCTTTGGTCAGATACCGGTTTGAAATAGAGGTTATTGGTCTGAACAGCTTTGTTGTCAGTAGTAAAGAAATTAAACCCAAAAACAGTTGAGTCACCTGAAAATAGAATAAGAGGAAGAGAAGCATAGGTCCGGTAATCTTTCAACCGGGCAGAATATACTCTCCCCCCCTTGAGTGAAATTTTAATTTCAACTTTATTGTTCTCAAGTGTAATAAATTCATTCTCACCTATTGCCGATTGTGCAAAGACTCCATACTCGTTGATATCTGTTTTTGCAGCAGTTGAATTGGGTACAGAAACTCCCGAATTTGTCTGCTGTAAACTCAAAGAATCTGGTTTCTGTTTCTCAGGTGTATTCCCAAGTTTTAGATTGATCTCATTTATTTTAGCAAGAGCATCAGGCTGATTTGGATTAAATCTCAGGGCATTTATATATTCCGATCTGGCAGTCTCAAGATCTCCTTTTGCATAATCTGATTCTGCTACTACAAGGGCCTTCTTCAAGGCTTTATTCTTCTGGTTAGTATTATATATACTGAACCCTATAAAGATGACGAAAATCAGAATAAGGCCTGTTATTGTATTTCTATCCATTCTTTAAGGTGAATTAAAATTATTGGTTTACGAATTAAAAATTTATTATTAATAATTATTGTTGAAAAGTGACGCATCGCTTTCCTAGCCTATACAGGCTTTTATGAAACCTACAAATAATGGATGAGGATTGATGACTGTACTACTGTATTCCGGATGAAACTGGACTCCTATAAACCACTTATGATCAGGTATTTCAATGATCTCTACCAGACCTGACTCAGGGTTAATTCCTACAGGATTCATCCCATGGTTTTTAAAATCATTATAGTACTTATTGTTGAATTCATACCGGTGTCTGTGTCTTTCAACAATTTCAGTTTTCTGATATGATTCGAAGGTCCTGGAATTTTTATCAATAACACACTTATACCCACCGAGCCTCATAGTTCCCCCCTTATCTATTATGCTTTTTTGTTCCTCCATCAAGTCAATTACAGGATATTTTGTTTTATGATTTATTTCTGTTGAATGAGCACCTTCGAGATTCAGTACATCTCTGGCAAACTCAATGACTGCACATTGCATACCAAGACAAACTCCAAAAAATGGAATATCGTTTTCCCTGGCATACCTGGCAGTTAAGATTTTTCCCTCTATACCCCTTGATCCAAAACCAGGTGCGACAAGTATCCCATTCAACCCACTAAGTCTGTCTACTACATTTTTTTCAGTAATTTCTTCTGAATGAATGTATACAACATCAATTTCGCATTCATTCATTGCACCACTATGGATAAATGATTCGGCAATTGATTTATAAGCATCCGGAAGTTCAACATACTTACCAACCAGTCCGACTTTTATAGTATGTTTTGGATTCTTGAGTTTTGTAAGAAATTCTCTCCATTCAGTAAGGGGAGGCTCTGTCTCAACAGGAAGTGCCATTTTCCTAAGAACTGTCCGATCCAGACCTTGTTCCAGCATTTTTATAGGTACTTCGTAAATAGTTGAAACATCAACTGATTCAATTACTGCATTTTCCTCGACGTTACAAAAGAGAGCTACTTTCTTTTTAATGTCTTCGTTAAGATGCCTTTCTGTTCTGAGTACTAATATATCAGGTTGTATTCCTGTCTCAAGAAGCTCTTTAACAGAATGTTGCGTCGGTTTGGTTTTTGATTCTCCGGTCGAGGAGAGATAAGGAACCAGCGTAAGATGAATGACTATGCAGTTTTGTGTTCCAAGCTCCCATTTTAGCTGGCGGACAGATTCTATATATGGTAGTGATTCGATGTCACCTACAGTGCCTCCTATTTCCGTAATAACGATATCATATTTATCACCTGAACCGACAAGTTTGATCCTTCTTTTAATTTCATCAGTTATATGAGGAATAACCTGGACAGTTTTTCCCAGATAATCGCCTTTTCTTTCCTTGTTAATAACTGACTGATAAATTCTACCGGTTGTAACATTATTAGCCTGACTTGTCGGGACATTTAAAAACCGTTCATAATGCCCGAGATCAAGGTCCGTTTCAGCTCCATCAAGTGTCACATAACATTCGCCATGTTCATAAGGATTAAGAGTCCCGGGATCAACATTTATATATGGATCGAGTTTCTGAATTGTAACTGAATAACCTCTTGCCTGCAATAGCTTTGCAAGCGAAGCTGAAATAATTCCTTTTCCCAGAGAGGAAGTCACTCCCCCTGTCACGAATACGTACTTAACGTCTGCCAAAGCAATGAAAATTTATTTGTTAGATATAAGATTTCATTTACATTAATCATCAAGACCTGACTGGTCTATCATCTTGACTTTTTCTTCAAGCGTTTTAATCAGTTTCTTAGCATTATCTATTTTCTCCTCTACTTCTCTTATCATAGTATCAGCATTGGTAGATTTTGCAAAAAAACCAATATTATTCTCCCATAGGACGATGTCGCCCTCAAGTTGTTTAATCTTAGTAAAAAATTTATCTCTCTCATTACGGACTTTTCTTGAGGCTTTCGGATTTGCCTTAAGGTTTTCAAGTTTGGTTTTATATTTAAGGATGCTTTTGTCCTCGTCACCAATTTTCAGTTTATCAAACTCCTTATTAATAGCAAGCCTATATTTATTGGTAATTTCATCTTTGAGATTAAAAGGTACAAAACCAATATCAGTCCATTTCCTCTGCAACTCTTTCAGACGTTCAAATGCAGCCTGAACATCAGTGCCCGGTTCGAATTTTTCAAGTTCCTCAATTATTGCAAGCTTTGCCTTAAGGTTATCTTCGTATGAAGTATCAAGAGCAGCAAAAAATTCAGTTTTCCGGTTGAAAAAGTGGTCACAAGCTTTGCGGAATCTTTTCCAGCATCTTTCAGATTGTTTTCGTGGGACAGGGCCTATTTCTTTCCACTCTTTCTGAAGTTTTATAAGAGCATCAGAAGTTACCTTCCAATCCGTACTTTCCTGAAGTGCTTCAGCCTGAATGCATAATTCTGTCTTAAGCTGCAGGTTATTAAGTTGAATCTCTTTGTTATCCGCGTAAAATCCTCTTTTCTTCTCAAAGAATGCATCGCATGCATCTCTGAATCTCTGATATACTTTGTTATTTTGTTTTTTAGGAGCAAATCCTATTGTTCTCCAAATTTTCTGCAATTCAACAACCTTATCAGCTCTTTCATCAAATTCCTTAAAGTTTTTTATTTCAAGCAAATTGATTGCATCTACTTCTTCACAAAGAGCTACTTTAGCATCAAGATTTTTCTTTTGATCGTCTTTCTGCTTTTCGAAGTATTCATGATGTCTTTTATTAATTTGAGAAGTTGCCTCTTTAAATCTTTCCCAAATCTCATTTTTTGATTCCTGAGGAACTGGCCCTATCTCACGCCATTGATTATGAAAGTCCTGCAAAAACCTGAACGCATTCACAGGATTTGGCTCCAGAAGAAGTTCTTCTGCTCTTTCACATAACAAAACTTTTGCCTCTAAATTTTTTTTCAGATCAAGGTCCCTGAGTTCCTTATTAATTTTAATATAATCATAGAAGATTTCTACATAATGATGATAATTCTCCCAGAGGTCTTTTAGTGAGGTCTGAGGAACAACACCAATTGAATGCCATTCATTCTGAAGAGATCTGAAGTCATGAAAAGTTTTATTTATTGACTCTTCCCTGTTTACGAGATCTTTTATTTTGTCGATTATATCGTACTTTTTCTTTAGGTTAGTATATTTTTCAGCTTCCTGAACCTTATTATAATCAGTTCTTTTCTCTTTATATTTTTCAAGCAGATGTTTTACTCGTGCATCATCAGGGTCAACCCATTGTCTGTAGTCTTCAATCTTCCCCCCGCCTTCAAGGAATTTATTCTTTCTTTCCTCCGATTCACTCTTTAATTTTTTATAGAACAGGATTTTTAAACGTTCCACATCGTCCCTGATCTCGAGAGTAGGACGGT
This sequence comes from Bacteroidales bacterium, assembly GCA_017882305.1. Lineage (GTDB taxonomy): Bacteria > Bacteroidota > Bacteroidia > Bacteroidales > VadinHA17 > LD21. The sequence continues at coordinate 9,336 of JADGPU010000026.1, forward strand.
TTTCTATGATGAGACCTAATGTTTCAACCAGTTCATGTTTTGTGAATCCTGAATAATCAACCTGTGGAAGTTTTATATCATCAAACGCATGAGAATCCTCATGCAGGAGTTCCTCTTTCTCTGCAGTCGGCTCAGATTTCTCATCAGAATTATACTTCTCATTTTCAGTGACTTTCTCTATATTTTCTCCGGTCTTTCCAACCTCGTTAAGAGAATCAGGTCCTTGCGCGTTTTCCGCTTGTGTGGCATCCTCAGTTCCAAGGGCGTTTTCATTCGCCCCGGATTGTTCTTTACGAACAGAGTCATCCGGATTTTTCTTGGTCATAATCAATCCTTTTATAGTTCAGCTCTTCATCAGTAATTTACACCACGGCAATCCATGGGATTTTCAGAGTACGAAAATATTGAAATATTTAATAAAACTCAAAGTTTTGACATAAATAAATGTGAGAATCAGATATTAAGACTACCGAAAGTATCAGTGGGAAAGTATTAAAATTATTAAATCCTTCTTTTCTGTCAGACATTATTATATTTAAGGAAGATAAATAATATATTTGAATCACATTTTTAAGCAACATGAAAGTTCTGAAAAACTGAAATTAAATCATTAGATCCAAATGGATAAGAGTCAAATTTTAATCTTTTCTGCTGTTGCAGCGGTTTTGGCAATCAGGTTATATCAGAAGTATGTCAAGAAGAATAAAAATAAATCCGGAACTGAAACAAAACCTTCTTCAGGTCCAACTTTTCCATCCTCAATAAAAGATGAAGATTATGAACCTTACTCGAAAAAATGAATACAGTTCATTTTCTATTCTTTGAAACCATGTAGCGGAAAGGATTAACAATCTTTTGAAGAAGCCTGATATTTTCAGTAATTATTTCTGCTGTACCCTGCATATTCTGTGTAAAATCAAGTTTTTTCCCATATAAAGTCGTAAGTCCTTCCGGGAGTTCAATTTCAACAACATATGCATCACCGGCAGGTACGAGTGATTTAGATTTTACAATACCTCTTACCATTCCATAATCCAGATAAGGATAACCACTTAGTTTAATATTGACAGATTGATTGGTTTTCACCTTACCCGATCTTTCCATTTTCAGATTTATTCTGCCAAGGAAACTGCCTGTTTCCAGTGGCACAATGCTTACCACAGGTTCATCTTTTACTACCGACTGATTTGCGCTCCAGAACTTTGTAAATGAAACAATTCCTTCAATTGGTGAGATAAGTAGGTAAGTGTTTTCCCATAAATTTATTTGTGCCTTAAGATTTAAAAATGACTCGCGCAAAACTGAAACACGTTTTTGATTTTCATCTATCCGTGTTATGCGGTTATCCTCAAGAAGTTGACGCTTTTCAGCCAGGTCAATCGATTTTGCGGAATGGTCAAGGCGTGCCTGTTGCAGTTCTATATTTACTCTTAACAACGATTGATGTGATCTCTCGAGATCACTTTCAGATATCACCTTACCAGCAAAAAGAGAGGAATCTCTATTATACATCTTTGCTTCAAGTCGCTGATTTTCGGAATAGAGTTTTTCCTTTATACTTAATCGTGCAATAAATTCCTGAATTCCATTTATTTCATTGGTAAGTGAAGCTATCTTGCTGCCATAAAAATCGTTATTCACATAGTTATTTAAGTCAGAAAGATTTTTCAGAAAAGTGCCATAAAAAGACTGAAGCTCTCCAAGTTCTGAGAAAAGTGGCAGCAATCGATAAGAAAGGAACTCAGGGTTCTTAATTGTATCAATTGTTTGTTTAAGTAATTCAACTTCGTGCATGGAGGCTGTTGTTTCCATCACAGCAACCAATTGCCCGGCATTAACCTTTTCTCTTTCCTTTACAAAAAAAGAGTTTATATGTCCGGTTATTTTAGTAACAAGAGTCACAGGAGGATTAGTTGTAGTAATCTCAACCGGAGCCGGGATTGTATCAGGATATTTTATTAACCAGGCAAAGAGAATAAAAAGAACAAAAACCAAAAGCATAACTGTTGTTCCCCACCTTAGAATTCTTCGAGGAGGTTTTCCCATAATCTCCTTCACAGGGTCAGAATATAATATTTCAGGTCTCTGATTTTTCATATATCACTGCTAACTGCCCAATTCAAGTTGATTCTTTACAAGATTATAATATGCTCCTCTTTTTTCGATAAGCGATTCGTGGGTCCCTGTTTCAATTATCCTGCCGCTATCAAGCACAACAATCTTATCTGCATTCCTTACAGTGCTTAATCGGTGTGCAACTACTATAACCGTCTTGCCTTCAAAAAATTCTACGAGGTTTTCCACAATTACTTTTTCATTGTTGGCATCGAGAGAATTGGTTGCTTCATCAAATATTAAAATATCTGGATTCTTATAGATTACCCTGGCAATAAGCAACCGTTGTTTCTGACCTTCACTTAATCCGTGACCATTTGCTCCAATTTTCGTATTATAACCCAATGGAAGAGACTCTATAAATCCTCTAATGTTTGCAATATCAACTGCATTAATTAGTCTTTCCTCATCTATTTCTTCTGATCCGGGAGCAATATTAGCTGCAATAGTATCGGGAAATAAGAAGCCATCCTGCATAACAGCTCCCACCTTTTTCCGCCAGACTTTAAGGCTGAGATTTGACAAACGCAGGTCACCAATAAGAATTTCACCCGCAACAGGATGATAAAAACCCAGGAGCATCTTTAACAGTGTTGTTTTTCCGCTGCCACTGGTTCCGACGATTGCAGTTATTTTGTTTTCTTCAATAAACAGATCAATATCTTTCAATGCAAAGGGTGATCTCGGGCCCTCATACTGGTACGAAAGGCTATTAAAATATATATCTTTTTTATCAGGAAGCTTTCGCACTTTCACTTCCGGCTCAGGTTCCTCTTCTTCAAGGTTATGGACTTCCGCCAGCCTGTCAAGGCTCATTTTTGCGTCCTGCGACATACGGAAGAACCCGATTATCTGACTAACAGGTACATTCAGCTGACCTATAATAAACTGAACAGCAAGCATCATACCAAGCGTCATATTACCCTTAAGAACTGCTGTTGCAGCAACAACTGTAATAAGAACATTGGTTACCTCATTTATTAATGTTGCACCTGCAGACTGATATTGAATTATGCTCAATCCTTTTACCTTTAATCCAAACAAGGTTGCCTGAAGCCTTTCCCAGTCCCATCGCATGCTCAATTCACTTTGTGTCAGTTTGATCTCCTGCATGCCATTAACAATGTTTATGAGTTTGTTCCCCGAAACAGACATTTGTTTAAAACGCTGATGATCAAGCCTGGCTCGTGATTTCATAAAAATAGAAACCCATACTATATATAATACTGACCCGGTTAGAAATAAGGCCAGAATCTTAATACTAAAAATGGCCAGCACTATACCAAAAACAACCAGATTGAAAAAAGAGAACAGAATGTTCAGGCTGGCTGAAGTAAGAAATTCTTCAATTCTGTTATTGTCTTCAATACGCTGAAGAATATCCCCGGTAAGTTTTGTGTCAAAAAAAGCTACCGGCAATGACATCAGTTTTTGAAGGAATCCCGATATGACAGCTACATTCACCCTCGAACCGATATGAAGTAACAACCAGCCTCTTATAAACTCAACTGACATTCTTCCAAAAACAAGCGCCAGCTGGGCAAAAAGGATAAGGTAAATAAATCCTATATCGTTATTATTTAAACCAATATCAATAATAGACTGTGTCAGGAATGGTATTACCAGCTGAATACAACTTCCCAGAACTAAACCCAGAACAAGCTGATAAAAATATTTCCTGTAAAGACGAAAATATTTAAAGAGAAATTTAAAACCAGTTGTCTTTTCCTTTTCATTTTCATTCTTAAAAAGTGATGGCGTCGGTTCAATTATTAGCACAAGTCCTGCAGGTTTTCCATCAACAACGGTAGATGCCCAGTTCCTTATAAATTCATCACGGCTGAATTTAATCAGCCCCACTGCCGGGTCCGCAGCCCAGATTTTTTCATTCTTTATTTTGTAGATTACGATAAAATGTTTTTGCCGCCAGTGTACAATGCATGGCAAAGGGACATTCTCATTCATTATTTCGAACGGGATTTTTACACCAATAGTTCTAAATCCCAAAGAATCAGCTGCTTCAGAAAGTCCCAAGAATGAGACTCCTTCCCTGGTTATATAACACTTTTTTCTGAGAGATTCGAGAGAAAAAGTCATTTTATAAAATCCTGCTACCATTTTCAGGCAGGCAGGACCGCAATCCATTGCATCAGGTTGTTTTACAAAAGGGAAAGACATTTTAGGTTTCAGGAAGTTTAATTTTAGCCAAAGTAAAGATATTTATATTTTGGTTAAGACAATCCCCTGTTTTGGTTTAAATCAGAAGCTCAGACGTCATAAAAAGAGTTTTGGATTTTGGAAATACTATATTTGCCATTTGATTCTTCTAAACACAAGGGTTTGTTTAAAAAAATATCTGATATTAATATAATAATTGGTGTACGCAATCAGGATGATAAGGTTCTGAATTGGCTTTATGACAATTATTTTCAATCAGTTAAGAATCATGTTCTTAGTAATAGCGGATCCGATGAAGATGTTTCCGATGTTTTCCAGGATACCATAATAGCACTTTACAATCAGATCACAGACGATAGTCTGAATCTTACTACGGATCTTAAAGGTTATTTTTTTGGAATCGCCCGCAATATCTGGAGCGCACAACTTAGAAAAAAACAAAAAACAATAGAACTAGAGATTGACCTTCCTGACGAGGAGGAAACTGAAGAACAGTCTGATCCTATTCTGGAAAGGATTATCAGCAGGGTATTTCAAAGATTAAAGCCTGATCAACAAATGGTACTGCGTTTATTCTCTGAGGGTCATTCTTATGAAGAGATTGCTGTGAAAATGAATCTTAAAAATGAGGTTTATGCCAGAAGGAAAAAATACCTGTGCAAGGAAGCTCTTCTGGAGCTTGTAAAAGAAGATCCTGAATATCAGGAATATTTTCGTTTCCAGAAATAAAATCCAGGCAATAAAAACAAAACTACAATAATCGTAACAAGAGTTATTTTCAGCTTGTTGGATTGGTATAATGGCCTATTATCACCGTAGACTACCAGTGCAGACCAAAAGTACGGGTGAGATCTTAACTGATCGGCTTTTCCCAAAAAGGCAATCCTGGCATTTTTTAATGCAACACTTTTAGGATAACCTTTTTTAAGGTTTTTATAAAACTTCTCAACTATTTCTGTTCCCGATTTATCTTCAATCTCCCACATCGACATTACAACCGACTGACTTCCTGAATAGATAAAGCCTCTTGCAAGACTTAAAATACCTTCACCGGAATAAAACAGCCCGTTCCCTGTGTTGCACGAACTAAGAACTACCATTTTTGCTTTAAGAGGTATGCCGTAAATCTCAAATGTTTTAAGATAACCATCTTCTAAAGAATCATTTCCCAGACTGAATATCAATGTTGAACGCATCGGGTCTTCATCATTCAGAAGAGTATGCATAGCCAGATGGATTATGTCGTATTTGCCTGATTCATTTTTATAAACTGATTCTTTTGCGGCACTATTTTCAAATAGTGTCCCGTGTGTAATGTCCGATACATACTTTGCCTCCTCACGTGCAAAAGGAAGATCCTTCAGAACGCCCATTCCAGCCTGTCCTGACATTAATGCTGATTGAATATCAATTGGTTTTGGATAATCAGGAGCAAATGCAATCAGTTTATTACTCCTGCTATATTCTCTTCTTTCTGATTCCGCCATAAAAGTCACAGAATATGTATATGAAATATCATAAATATTCATGAGATATCTAAGGCCCCTGTACATGCTGGTATTCTGCGAATCAGGAGATGTCGGAATAGTTTCAAAGGGAAGATACGAAATTATATTGTCGGGAGATATGAAGATCTTATTAGAAATAAGGTAGGATCTTATCGGATCAATAAGGGTCTTATACAATCTATATCCAACAGCCTGAAATTCTTTAAATTTCAGAGATGCATTATCTGAAGGTAACGGCATTGATAGTAAGCTCCTGAATTTTCGGATGTCACTCAAAAATGATGAATCGACAGGAATTGCTTGAAGTTGTTGATAGCTCCTGTTAACGACAAAACTATATAACATAGTATCCGACAAAACATAATTTATATAATTTCCATCGTGACCTATAATCTTAGGAACATCCTTAAGTTCAGCCACATTGGTGTTGTATTTGATCGCATAATAAACAGGGTATTGTTTTTCAAAGACCACAATCAGTGAATCCCTGGCCTTAGTTGCCTCCAGAAGGATTTCTTTCCATTTATTTACTAAAACAGTGTTAGGTTTCTCACTGGCTGTTTCTTCCACCAGGCGTTCATTTAATAGACTTATATCCGCTTGCAGCTTCTTTTCATAGTCTCCAATTCTGGAAGGAATATTTAGCTGAGTTGCGTTTAATTCCCTGGTGGATGTCAGCAAACCTGCAACTTTGCTTTTTTCCGAATATTCAAATGCTTTTTCCAGAAAATGAGTATCATTTGTTTTATTGTAAAGAAGATTAAAATCGCGTATTGCATTAAGGTAGGAATCTCTGTATCGGTCACCAAGGATAAGTCTGCTGTTATCTTCGCTTATATTTATCCTTATTTTTTCTATTACTGAAACTATTAATTCTGAAGTGTTTGAAGCGGCTTCAAGAGTTCTCTGATCATGTGTTTTTTTATAGATATCCCATAAAATACCATACTTGGCATTGAGAATCTTTAAAGATGTTCTATCAGCTTTTATTTTTTCAATACCGGGGTTAATATAGTTTCCTTTGCTCTGTTTTTTCCCCTGATCTGAATCAAGTAATGACTGGATTGTTTCCATAGCTTTGTCCTGTTCACCCGCTTCATTTAATGAAAGAGAATACCCCACATAAACAGAGGTTTTCAAAGAAAAGTCCTGGTCATTCCTTTGAAGATATTCAAGGCACTTCCCGAAACATTCAAGCGATTTTTTATTATCAATTTTGTAATCACGTAAATAATTTGCATAGTTGACGAGTACCTCAAAATAACTTCTGGGAGAAAAGTCAAATCTGATTTTTGCCCGATTAAGAGCATCTTTAAGCAGTTCTTCACCCTTCTTTGAGTTATGATTACTTCCTAGAAATATTGAATAACTATTTATTATATTATAAGCCAATGGTGAATTATTGGCTATAGCGATAGTAATAACCTTTTTATAATATTCCCCGGCTTGAGCAGTAAGCTTCAGGGCTCCGTAGGTTATAGCCAGACTATTCATCAGGTTGATATAATTTTCACTGAAACTTAAGTTAAATTGTTTATAAAGTGATTCAGCTTTTTCAAGGTATATTCTTGCTTTAGAGTAATCAGCGAGCCTGCAATAACATCCGCCTAAATTAGAATAAAGACCTGCTGCTATTACCGGAGGAACGCTATCGGGTTTACTGTTTGCAATCCTCAGTCCAATATTAGAGTGATCAATCGCCTTTTCATACTCCTGAAGCTCTATATAAGCCGAAACAAGGCTCAGATATATGCTAGCCAGAAGCGGACTTGATTCGCCATTTAATTTTTTTTCAATTTCAAGAGATCTAGATGAATATTCTTCATGTTTCTTAATATCTCCAAGATTAAGGTAGGCTATACCAATATTATAAAGAGCTCTGGCGTAACGTTCGTCATATTCACCTTTTTTTTCTTTAAAAGAAATACAGAGATCCAGGTAACGGATCGACTGATTATAACCCTTTGTAAGCAAATAATATATCCCAATTAGATAGTAAGATTCAGATAAAACAGAATCACTAATATTATTGTTGCCAGTTTTTTGTAAAATTTTTTCAACTATAAATTTGCTAGTTACAAGATCATTTCTTGTAAGAAAGCTTTTCAGGGTCTCGTTAAGCTTTATAACTTCTTTTACCGCATAGTTTTTGGATAAAAGATCTGAAGGTACAACCTGATTATTCGTCGTAGAGGAAGTAATAAAAAGTTCAGTGCCAAGCATAACAGATGAATGAATACATCCACAGGATATGAATATACATATAATGACAAATCTGAAAATTTGCTTTTTAAAATTCATTAATTAATCTTATTGTTCAAGATGGACCCCAAATATAAATCCTGGCCAAATATAATAAAACCAAATTAAATTAATTATTCTTAAGAAATATTATGCTCTCTAATTATCTGATTATGTGCAGATAAAAAAAAATATTAAAAATAATTGTTTTTTTCATGTCACAAAACGATACCTTACGACATGTAGCAGTATAGAAACTGAATTAAGAATTACCTGACTAATAAAAAAAGCTATGAAAACCCTGAATTCAAAATTGACAAAAGACATTTTTACTGAGTTTGCACTTTCAAATGATGAGATGATTTATGTTCGTGGCGGGGAAGGTGACCCGATAATTAAAACAACAATACCTCCGGTCATAATCTGAAAACATTGATAAATTCTGTTTTTTCGAAAAACAGATAAGATTGATTTTTTATAATATATCTGATCTATTATAAATTCAGACTTGTTATAAAATATAACATACGGTTTGCTTCGCAGAAGCAATTATTATATGGAGTTATACTACTGACATTGAGTAGTTTATTTGACTCTGTAGCAGTAGTAAGAAAATATGAGATTTATATTAAAATATGAGATTTATTTTAAATGATATAATATTTAATATCCATGAAAACAATTGATTTTTCATATTTCATCGAAAGGTACAATGCCGGAGAGATGAGTGTTGTTGAAAAACAGTGGTTCCTAAGGGAACTTGAAGGTAATGAAAAACTCAGAAATGAGGTCAACCTCCGGAAGCGTACTGATGAGATTCTTAAGCACCAGGATGTAATTTCATTAAGAAGTAAGCTTTCCAAAATTGAAAATCATCGAAAAGAGGTAAGTCAACCTGTAAAAAACACAAAGAAATCAGCTTACATCAAATATGCAGCTGTTTTTGCAGGCCTTATTCTGATTGGAAGCATAACATTGTTTTCGGGGAAGAATCTTAGCACTGAGAAAATAATGAAACGGTATTATAAGGCCTATGAACCTCCTACAAGTCAAAGGTCAGCTCAATCCGGCACAGATGCTGATTTCACTCTGGCCCTTGAGTTTTATAATACCCATGATTATGAGAAAGCCGCGATTCTTTTCAACAAAGTGCTTGACAACAAACCAAATGATATGCAGACTGTCTTATTAAAAGGTGTCTCAAATTTTGAAGAGAAGAAATATCCTGAGGCAAAACAATCATTTGGTAAAGTTATTGATGACAAAAACAACCTGTATATTGACCAGGCTCAGTGGTACCTGGCCTTATGCTACCTTAACACCAATGAAACGGATAAGGCAAAGCTGATTTTAAAATTAATTGGCAAAGAGGATGGCATTTATAAGAATGATGCAAAAAAGATAATCAGGGGATTGAAGTAATTAAATAGGGAACCTTTGTGATAGAGACACACGAACGAAGATCAGGGTAATTAGGAATGATATGGATTCATCGAATACTAAAATGGTAAATTGTCCTACGGTTTTAACAGGGATTTCTCACGAGATGAGAACGCATATGAACGCAATTGTTGCATTTTCATTTCTGATGAAAGATAGTTGTTGCAACAATTCAGATCGTGAAGAATTCAGTAATCAGATATTAAATGCATGTGAACAATTAATTGGTCTGTTCGATAGTTTTCTTGATTCGGCTGTAATTGATACAGGTAATTCAAAAGCTGATTCAAAAATATGCAAACTCGATAGTTTTCTTGAAGACCTTCTTTCAGAATTCAGGGAAGAACTACAGAAAGAAGGTCACAAGGATATTGAACTGGTAACTGAGATACAGTTCTCAAATTCTACTGAAGTTATTATTGATAAGAACAAGATTTACAGGGTAATTCGCAGTCTGTTTCAGAATTCAATAAAAAACACCAAGTCAGGGTATGTAAAGATTGGGTACTTCCTCAGAGACGATAAAGTAACCTTTTATGTTCTGGACTCCGGCCAGGGTTATTTCAAATGCAAAGAGTTTCTTCAAACAGAGGATTTGAATGAATCTCTTATTCTACATAATGATACTTATACAGCTATCAATATTACACTGGCCAAGAAGCTAATTCAGATGTTGGGCGGAACTATCTGTATAGAATGCAATGGTCTTACCGGAACAGGAATCTATTTTTCTATTCCGGTCAAAGTGGTAGCAAGCTCCGACATTAATATAAATAAATATGTAAATACCATGATCGCGATCTGATAATAACTCGTGTAATTATTTTCAATGTCTGACTTCCTTTAGCATGAGAAAACATGGCTGTTTCACCAATAAACAGCCATTTTTCTATTTTTTCAATTCAATAATCTTTGCTTCAGTTCTTCTGTTCAATCTTCTTCCTTCAATAGTCACATTATCGCCAAGTGGTGAATTATTCCCGTATCCTTTATACTTAAGTCTGTCAGAAGAAATCCCCTTTCTGACAAGGTAATTAACAACCGACAAAGCTCTTTTTTCAGATAATGTGATATTATATTGAACTGATCCGGTCGAATCTGTATAACCTCCGATTTCCATAACCAGGTTCTTATTTTCTGTCAGGAGGGTTACCAGATTATCCAATTCTGCCATGGATTCCTTCTTTAACTGCCAGGAGTCAATTTCATAGAAAACATTTGACAGTTGCATCTTCTCTCCGACAATAGCAGGATTAAGAACTATTTTTTTAATATAAGGTTTAGAAGCCGTGTGAATTCCTTCAAGCATAAAATTTTCGGAATAAAAGAGATAACCTGGTTTGCTCACATTTATCCCGTAATTATATCCTGAAGGGAGACAAACCAGAAAATTACCGGTTTCATCAGTCATATTTTTTATGATTATCTTCCCTGTCGAAAGATTAATCAACTCATAATCAGCCTTTAATAACTTGCCTGTCTCCTTGTCGTACACTTTACCTTTTATATAAGATACCGGATTGGGTCTGGCCGATTCATACAGGTTAAAAGAGAAAATATCCTTTCCTTTTGACTTATCTCTTATAGATGAATAATATGCTTTTTGTCCACCTGATTCGATTATAAGACCCATCTCATCATTGCAGGTGTTTATAGGATAACCAAGATTCTTTGGCTCGCTCCATGTGCTATCATCCTTAAGTCTGGTTACATAAAGATCAAATCCTCCCATTCCGACCCTGCCATCAGAAGCAAAATAAAGCGTTTTTCCGTCGAAGTGGATGAAGGGAGACATTTCATCCCCATTCGTGTTAATACCACTTCCGAGGTTTACCGGTTCTGTCCACTGATTTTTATCGTTCAATCTTGTAAACCAGATGTCTTTACCACCAAAACCACCTGGCCTGCTACTTGAAAAGAAAAGTGTTTTACCATCGGCGCTGATTGAGGGTGTTGATTCCCAGTGGTTTGTATTAACAGGAGCTCCCACATTAAATGGTTCTGACCACTTGCCATCGTTAAACGCTGAATAGTACAGATCACAATTTCCCAGTCCTCCGGGACGGTTGCAAGCAGTAAAAAACATATATTTCCCATTCGAAGAAAGGGTTTGAGCTCCTTCATTTTGAATAGTATTCAAAGGAGCCCCGGCATTAAATGCTTTTTGCCATGCATTATCCGAAAAATAACTTATATAAAAATCCTCCTGCACTACTCCGGTAAAACCTGGATTATTAGCCAGATTTGGTTGTCGGGTAAACATAAGTGTCTGACCATCTGCAGTTATTGATGGCCAGTATTCATCATCACTTGTATTTATTCCTGCACCTACACTTACCGGGTTAAATGGAACTGGTTTCTTCATTGCATTCAGAGCAAATTCACAGTTTTTAACACTCTTTGCAGCAGTTATTTTATTTTTCGCCGACATTCCTTCCTGCACCTGATAAACATTGAAATGAATCAGAGCATTAGAATAATCTCCAGCCATCATTTCTGCATTTGCGAGATTAAAGAAAACAGGTCTAAAAAACAGAGAATCAATCTTTACTGCAGTCTTATAATTTAATGAAGCTTCATAGTACCTGTTTTGTTTTGCCATCAACTGCCCCAGCATTAAATATGCTTCATAGAACTTTTTATCAAGGGAGATCGCTTCCTTTAAATCGTTTTCAGCTTTATTGAAATCGAGGTAGTCATATGCAGAAACGCCTTCATTATATATTTTGAGAGCTTGGTGTGATGAAGTATGCAAACCCTGTGAAAGGCCTATTCGCGAAGATACGCAGTAGGTTAATAGAAAAAGTATGGTTGATATATACTTCATACCAGAATCAGGGTATATGCATATATTTATGAACCTGAAGTGAGATCCTCCATATTGTGTTTTTCTTTATATATCCAACTATTTCCGGAGTAATCCTTTCAAATCTGCTCCATTCAGGTTGAAGATATAATCTACACTCACTGCTGACCATTCCATGATATTTTTCTGCCCATTCAAAATCGCTGTTTTCCTGTATGATCACTTTCAATTCATCAGCAATCTTACAAATTTCAACAGACGGTGGCATGTTTTTTTTCGGTGAAAGACATATCCAGTCCCAGGTCCCGCTTAAGGGATATGCTCCTGAAGTCTCTATATAAGTACTTATATTTTTGTTTTTTAATCCATCGCATAACAAATCAAGTGTCCACATAAGCGGTTCACCACCCGTAACAACAACTGAATCCGCACCTGATTCTATAACACGGTTGATTATTGCTTTTGTTTCAATCATAGGGTGTAAACTCGGGTTCCAGGAAAAACGGGAATCGCACCAGTTGCATCCGATGTCACATCCTCCCAATCTGATAAAGTATGCTGCTTTCCCGGTATGAAAGCCTTCCCCCTGTAAAGAAAAGAACTCCTCCACTACCGGAAGTTTTGCTCCATCTGATATAAAATTTGTCTCCTTTACCACAATTTTAATATTTCAAATCTATTTATTTATTCCGAATAGCAAAGCATATTCAGAAGACATTGCTGTTTTTAACCATTTTTCAGGAATAATCTTCCAGTTATTAAATGGTACCGGATTTATTGTTTTTTTTGCTTCAATTGATTTTAATATGTAATACCTTAAATCATGATCGGTAGATGTAATGAGTCTTTTTCTGAGTTCATCTTTTGCTATTCCGGCCCCTTCGGTAAAATGTCCGCCTCCACCGTTCCCGCGATATGAGTTAACGGCAACCTTATACATTTTATTTTTGTCAAAAGACCTGCCGTCTGTAAAACCTTGTATTTTTATTCTGGCTCCTTCCGGTTTAGTTATGTCAACTGTATAATTAATCCCGGCTGCTGAATCAAAATTGTATGATTGGTTTTTAAACCATGCTTTATCATTTGTTAAAGTTGGTTTTCCATCTTTTCCGGTACGTAATTTAAGTAATAAATCAAAAGGTCCATTCATTGTATTAAGCCATTCCGAATATGAATACTCAAGATATTTCTGAACCTCATCTCCTGATAAAGACATAGTGTAAAGCAAATTTTCAAATCTGTAGAGCTTAAACATATCTCCGACAGTTATCGGACCTTTGTTAATCTGAACATCAAATGAGAGTGGCGCAGCAAACGAAATATCTGCCCCTGTTATCTCAAGCTGTATTGTATGAATCATGTCAACGAAAGCAGATGGTCCAAAGTAGGAATCTCTTGATGTAATCGTTGCCGATGAACTGCCAATTGGCCTGTTCACATATTCATCAATAATTTTATATTGTGGAGTAAACCTTGTAATGAATTCAGGATCAGGTTTAAAATCAGCAACATTTATAATCTGACCTGCAATTTTCACTTGTCGCTTTCCTTTAATCTTCCTTGAAGTAAAAGTGATATCTGCTTCAGCCAGTTTTTCCGATCTGCTTCCTCCATCCAGAATCAGTACAGTATCTCCTGCTGAATTGACGAATTTTTCATTTGCCAATTTATGGTCATGACCATTAAAAATTATATCAAACCCTGGAACATTATAAGCGACCGCGGCAGAGCCATTTTCACTCAGATAATGAGTATGTTGCAATTTTGTCTCTGTTCTGTCCCACCCTGAATGGAATAGTCCGACCACCAGATCAGGCTTTTCATTTAAAATAACAGGCATCCATTTTCTGGCGGTTTCAACCATATCTTTAAATTCGATACCTGAATATAGTTCAGGTGGCAGCCAATTTGGTATTGCAGGTGTAACGAGGCCAAAAACAGCAATTTTAATCCCCTCCTTTTCAATAATCTGATAAGGTTTGAAATATGGTTTACCTGTTTTAATATAAACTGCATTTGCTGCCAGCAGCGGGAAATTATCTTCTTTAACTAGCCTGTCGTAAACTCCATGGCCGGCTTCGATATCATGGTTGCCAACAGTACATGCATCATATCCCATATAATTCATAACTTCAGTTACAAAATGGCGTTGAACAGTATCAATAAAATTATAATAATATACTTCTGGTTGTCCCTGGAGATTATCTCCATCATCAAGTAGCAACGTGGCGTCTTTTTCCTTTCGAATCTGCTTAATATAATTAAATGATGATGCCATGGAAAAGTTAAGCTTTTCTTTTTCAATGAAATCATATGGCATTATAACTCCGTGCACATCTGTTGTCTCAAAAATACTGATACTCTTTTTACCGGTTCCGGAACATGAAACCATAAGCAACATGAAGAGTAATTTAATAGTCAAATAGCTAATTGTTCTTATCTTCATTTTTAAAAATATTTTTAATGCCCAAACTTATGAAAGAATAATCATTTTTAATTATTATGATATATGTTATTGATCATTTAAGCCTGATAAGTATATATTTGCTCATAAATACTCATGGATGGTAATTACTGGACTGGAATCTATTTTAAATAAGTTTCCTTCTAAGCTGAGAGGAAAAAGAATTGGGATTTTATGTCACGCACCAAGTGTTACAAAGGACTTCAGACATATTTCCGATATCTTTTTTCGAATGAAAGACTGCAAATTAACTGCACTCTTCGGACCGCAGCATGGCATTCAGGGTCAGACCCAGGATAATATGATAGAGTGGCAAAGCCAGAAACATCCGATCCTTGATATCCCACTTTACAGTCTTTATGGGAAGTATCGGAAACCTACTCCTGAAATGCTTAGTGGAATTGATATTTTTTTAATTGATCTGCAGGATGTTGGAGCCCGTTTATACACCTATATCTGGACAGTTAAATTATGCATGGATGCGTGTACTGAAGCAGGAATCCCGGTATGGTTGCTTGACAGACCTAATCCGATTGGCAGACTTTCTTTTGACGGTCCGGTTCTGAAGAAAGAGTATTTTACGTTCGTTGGAGGTGCATCAATACCCCTTTGTCATAGAATGACGATAGGTGAAATGGCACTGTGGATCAAAGAAAAATATTATCAGGGTTGTGATCTGAATGTTGTAAGGATGATAAATTGGAGGAGATCTTTATTGTTCAGTGACACGGGGCTCCCATGGGTTTTACCCTCACCAAATATACCGACAGTTCAAACTGCTCTGGTATATCCGGGAACTGTGCTTATTGAAGCACTTAATCTTTCTGAAGGCAGAGGTACAACAATACCTTTTGAGCTTTTTGGCTCCCCGTTTATTGATCCGGTAAAACTTAAAAAGAATCTGGATACCAGGCATATTGAAGGTTGCGTATTCAGAACTCATGATTTCATTCCGACATTCCATAAATTCAGCGGAGAGCTTTGCTATGGGCTACAGATTCATATCATTGATATCGACCGGTTTAAGCCTGTAGGGACTGCGTTGGAAATCTTTGATGCAATAATTGAAACAACCCCGACTGATGCTCTCAAATTCAGCCTGCCACCATACGAATATGAATACAACCTTATGCCATTTGATATTCTGTCAGGTGATTCGGGAATGAGGCAATCATTAATATCCAGGAATAATATCCGGGTTGAAAAAGAAAGATGGGCAAACGAAATTGAAGATTTCAGAAAGGAATTCCAACAAATTGCAATATACTCTGAGTAATTTGAATTCAGTCTTTCCTTAAGTCCGACTATTTCCCGGGAAGGTTCACTATTAGTTTTTCTATCAGGTTTTGTGATAGAATGGGCTTAATAATATAATCATTAAACCCGGAATTGAGGATTTTCTCTTTATCTCCTAAAAGACCATAAGCTGTTTGCGCGATAACAACAATATCCTGCCGGATCTCTCTGATTTTACTTAATGCTGAATAACCATCCATTATCGGTAGCTGTATGTCCATTAAAATAATATCAATATCAGGATTATTTAAAGTTACATCCACTGCTTCCTGCCCATCACCGGCATTCAGGATAACTACTCCGGCCTTTTCAAGTATTTTATTTAGATATAATCTGCTTGACAAGTCATCCTCGACAATTAATATTTTCTTTCCTTTTAAAAACTCATTTTCCATAGGTGATAATATTATTCAAAAAGTCCGTCATCCCTTAGGAGAAGTAATATTGCGGAATGCGGAACTACAATATATTTTTCCTTATTGAATTCTATCTCAATAGCACTATTCTGAAGATATACAGCCTGATCTCCTTCTTTTGGCTGAAGCGGAACATATTTCGGTTCATCGGACCTGTTTTTCCAGGGTTCATCATTATCATTTACTGAAGGTATAGGATACCCCGGACCAACTTTAACTACATAGCCGATTTGAACCTTTTCATTTTCGTTTACTCCCGGAGGAAGCAGCAATCCGCTTTTTGTCTTTGATTGAGGAACTTTTGGTTTAATAAGAATTCTGTCTCCAATGACTATCAGCTTATGCAGATCCTTTTCATCTAATAATACACTCATATCTCATTACTATTCATAACAAAAGTATTATTTTTTTATTCTTTTCCCCGCTGATCTCGCAGATTTTCGCAGATAGCTGCAATTTGATCTGCGCAGATCAGCGAAATCTGCGGGAAATTTATTTTCTATATTAGCATATAACCACTGGCCAGTGAGGGCGAATTCAGGTGAGAAATAACTGGAACAATTTAAAAAGATCAGTAAATAGAATTATAGAATCCAGGTAAAAGTAGTAATTTTCAACAATGAATTCTGATACCTACAAAACGATAACCTCATCCTCAAAGGGAATTTATAAAGAAAAAGGGAGCAGGTTTATTTCTTTTGCTGTTCCAGTCTCTAGTCAGGAAGAAATAAAACCGATCATTGATAAGATTAAAAAGGAACATCATGAGGCGAGGCATCACTGTTATGCCTATATGATCGGACACGAAAGAATTATATGGAGAGTGAATGATGACGGAGAACCTTCTGGTACAGCAGGAAGACCAATTCTTGGGCAGATAAACTCATTTGGCTTGACAAATATCATTATAATAGTAAGCAGGTATTTTGGAGGCACTTTACTGGGTGTCAGCGGATTAATAAATGCTTACAGGTCAGCTGCAATCTCTGCAATACAAAATGCCGAACTGACAGAAAGGACAATCCTTGAGTACTTTGAAATCACTTATCCTTACATTTCTATGAATGATGTTATGAGGATCCTTAAGGAAGAAAACATTGGACAATCAAAACAATCGTTTGATATTGAATGCTGTATCTTATTAAATTTCAGAGTGTCGGTAAAAGAAAGAGTTCTTAACCGCCTTTCTCGGATTGATGGTCTGAAATACAAATATATTGAAACACGTTAAGGAATTATTCGAATTAAAAGTTTTTAATTAATTATCAACATTAAATGAAGTTGAGACAATTCTTGACTAAATTTGATACCGGATCAATCATGAGCATTTAATGTGCCATATTAATGAAAAACAGAAGCTTAGTATCAATTGATGATTTTTCAACAGAAGAGATCCTGAGGATTCTTGATCTGACTGAAGAATTCGAAAAAGAACCTACGCGAAAATTACTTGAGGGAAAGGTTATAGCAATATTATTTTTTGAGCCTTCTACCCGAACAAGATTAAGTTTTGAAAGTGCGATTAACAGGTTAGGCGGGAAGATTGTTGGATTTTCTGATGCTTCAAGTTCGAGTGTTTCAAAAGGGGAAACTTTAAATGATACTATACTTACAGTTAACAATTACTGCGATCTCATAGTGATGAGGCATCCTATTGAAGGGAGTGCAAGATATGCAAGTGAAATATCCAGTGTGCCGGTTATTAATGCCGGTGATGGAGCTAACCAGCACCCAACACAAACCTTGCTTGATCTCTATTCAATCAGGAAAACCCAGGGGCGGCTCGATAATCTGAATATTTTCATGGTAGGTGATCTTAAATATGGAAGGACAGTTCACTCTCTGATGATGGCAATGTCGAGGTGGAATGCAACATTCAATTTCATCTCGCCTGAAGAGCTTAAAATGCCTGACGAATTTAAACTGTACCTTGACAACCTTGGTCTCAAATATTATGAGCACAATGATTTTACTGATATAATATCCAGAGCTGATATTATATATATGACAAGGGTGCAGAAGGAAAGATTCTCTGATCCCATAGAATATGAGAAAGTTAAAAATGTATATGTTCTCAGAAATTCAATGCTGAAAAATACCAAACCTAACATGCGGATATTGCATCCGCTTCCAAGGGTAAATGAGATACATCAGGATGTGGATAGTAATCCAAAAGCCTATTATTTTGAACAGGCTCTGAATGGAGTCTATACACGTCAGGCTATTGTATGTTCACTTTTAGGAATTATTTAAAAAAGGTAAGAGTGATGAAGGAAGCAAAGCAAATGAGCGTCAGTGCCATTCAGAATGGAACTGTTATTGACCATGTGCCGGCAAGCAATCTCTTTAAGGTAATACAGATACTGGGTCTGGACCGTATAGATACTCAGATAACCTTCGGAACTAACCTTGAGAGTAAAAAGCTAGGTAGAAAAGCTATTATTAAGATCTCCGGCATTTATTTCGAAGATGAAGATATAAACAGGATCGCTCTTGTAGCTCCTGATGCCAAATTAAATATTATTAAAGACTATGAAGTTGTTGAGAAAAAGGTTGTGGAAGTACCGGATAATATAGTTGGAATAGCTAAGTGCATGAATCCAAAATGTATAACCAACTTCGAATCCGTAACCACCAGATTTAAAGTGGTTTCAAAAAAGAATGTGGCTCTGAAATGTCATTATTGTGAAAAAATTACTACGCAGGAGAATATGCAGATAATATAGGGCTACCTCAATCTATCGTAAGATTTTACAAGCTGATCATCTTTCCTGATTCCTCTGAAAGCCAAAATTGAAAAGATCAATAAGAGTAATGGTAATACCATCTTTATGCCAGGTATTATATTTCCGCTATACTCAGATTTAACTAAATATGAATAGTAACATGAAAGAAGGATAAAACAGGAAACCAATCCTATTAAAATCTTTGAAAGCCAAATCTGAATATTCCTTTTTTTGAAAAAGAATATGGTTATAAGAGACAGGACTGGGATAAGAGCGATAATAACAGAAAGCGGAAAAAGCTTTTCAATCATTACTATACCTTGTCCATCTGTTTCTCGAAATAACCCATTAAACGTAACTTTTATAACACTCCCGGCTTTTTCGAAAAAAACTAAAAAGCTTCCTTTAAGCAATAACAATGATATCAGAACTGTCAGGGACAGATATACGGACTGAATACGCTGGATCATAGAAGGTGTTTTTTAAATTACAACAAAAATAATTTCTTTTTATTAATTTTATGATAATTGAGTTCTGCTTCATAAATATGACATTGGATTTTTTATGAAAATTTAACATAATATTCATGTTTTACACTACGAAGGATACTAATAAAAGCTATACATTTGGCAGTTAATTAACATTTTAAATCAGATTTTAATACGTAATAATATATTTTAAATTTATTGTCACTCATTCATTCTGTTAAATGATCAAATTTAATCAATCCGACAAATTATGTTCAAGAAAAAATTTGTTAACCTGTTCATAATAATTGCATTTTCAGGTATTTTATGTTCGTGCCATTCCGCAGCGACTGATACAAAAACCGTTAACAGACAAGCTGTTAGTCTCAAAGTGGAAGGTGTAATTGTAAAACCATCCGTTTTGGACCTGACTATTCCTATTTCCGGAACATTGAAGCCTTTCGAAGAAACTGTACTAATGCCTGAAGTTCCGGGACGTGTAGTTGATATTAATTTAACTGAAGGAGGGTTTACAAAAAAAGGAACACTACTGGTAAAACTTTTTGACGGAGATTTACAGGCACAACTAAGGAAATCTCAGGCTCAGCTGCAACTTGAACAGCAAACAGAGAACAGGCAGAGCGAATTAATGAAAGTTAACGGAATAAGTCAATTGGATCTCGACCAGACAATTCTACAGATAAACTCAATCAATGCTGACATTGAAATATTGAAGGTGCAGATCAATAAAACGGAAGTCAGGGCTCCTTTTGATGGAACCATCGGGTTAAGAAATATAAGCATAGGTGCACAGGTTACAACCGCAACTGCGTTGGCAACAATTCGCGATGTACGTCATTTGAAGTTGGATTTCAGTGTTCCTGGTAAATACAGCAGTATAATAAAGCCAGGATTTAAAGTTAAATTCTCTGTTAGAGGTGATGACAAAAAATATGATGCAACAGTAATGGCAAGTGAACAGGGCATCGAATCAGATACCCGTAACTTAAATTTAAGGGCGATAGTTCAGAGCGATGTTTCATCGCTTACCCCCGGTGAATTTGCAGATGTTGAATTAAGATTAAGTGAAAACAAAAGTGCATTGATGGTTCCTACAGAAGCTGTAATCCCACAGGCAAGGATAAAGCAACTGATAGTCGCAAAAAACGGAAGGGCCAGTTTTGTTACAATAATGACTGGCACAAGGAATGCATCATCCGTACAGATATTAAGTGGTATAAATCCAGGCGATACCATAGTTACAACCGGAATACTTTTTCTAAAGCCTAATGCTGTTTTAAAATTTTCAAAAGTTAAATAAGACCAATATGACATTATCCGATTTTGCAGTAAAACGACCGGTAGCGTCAATCGTAATGAGCCTTATCATCGTGCTGTTTGGAGTGGTGGGATACAATTTTTTAGGAGTGCGTTTATATCCTGCTATTGATCCCCCAACTATTAATGTGCAAACTTCCTATGCCGGTGCGAATGCTGAAATAATGGAATCTCAGATCACTGAACCTTTGGAGAAGGCAATCAATGGCATTGAAGGAGTAAAATCCATTTCATCATCATCCAATGTCGGAAGCAGTAACATTACAGTCGAGTTTAACGTAGGTGCAGATCTGGAAAGGGCAGCAAATGACGTTCGTGATAAAACTGCACAGGCTGCCCGAAGTTTACCTCAGGATATTGATGCTCCTCCTATAGTAAGCAAAGCTGATGCCAACAGCGATCCTATACTTACCCTGGCTGTTCAAAGTACCACTCTGACGGCAACTGACCTGAGTGATTATGCGGAGAATGTTTTACAAGAAAAACTGCAGACAATACCCGGTGTTAGCTCTGTTGTACTTTTTGGACAAAAACGTCCTGCTATGAGGCTCTGGCTGAACCCTGATAAAATGGCAGCATTTAATATAACTGCTCAAGACGTTTTTTCTTCTCTAAATAGTGAAAACATTGATTTGCCCGGAGGAAAAATTAGAGGTAGCGGAACAGAGCTTTTAGTCAAAACTCATGGCTTGCTGGTTAGCGAAGATGATTTTAATAATCTGATTATCAGGCAATCCAACGATCAGATAATTAAACTTAGCGATATCGGCGATGCAATCCTGGGCCCTGAGAATGAGGAAACTGCGGTCAAACTGAATGGTGCCGAAGGTATTATGCTGGCCGTGATTCCGCTGCCAGGAGCCAACACTATTGACATTGCCGATGAGTTCTACAAAAGGTTTGATGATATTCAAAATAATCTTCCAAGTGGTTTGACATTGTATGTAGGATATGACAGATCAAAGTTTGTACGTCAATCAGTAAAAGATGTAACAGAAACATTAATTATAGCTATCACGCTTGTTGTGATTATTATATTCTTATTTTTCAGGGATTGGATAATCGCATTACGTCCACTGATAGATATACCTGTCTCGCTTATTGGATCATTCTTTATAATGTACATTTTCGGATTTTCAATAAATGTACTTACACTGCTTGCTATAGTACTTGCAACAGGCCTTGTGGTTGACGATGGAATTGTAGTTACAGAGAATATCTTCAAAAAAAGAGAACAGGGAATGGACAAATGGACTGCAGCATTACATGGAACACGTGAAATTTTCTTTGCAGTCATCTCCACATCACTCACACTTGCAGTCGTTTTTATCCCTGTGATTTTCCTGAAGGGATTCACCGGCAGGCTTTTTCGTGAATTTGGTATAGTCCTTGCCGGAGCCGTCTTAATCTCAGCTTTTGTATCTCTCACGCTTACGCCAGTACTTAATATTAGACTTGGAGGTTCTAGGATCGGACACTCACGATTTTACAATGCGACCGAGCCTTTTTTTGTAAGGCTTGATAAAGGTTACAGAACTATACTAAGCTATGTCATTAAACACAAATGGATTCCAATAACGATACCTTTTGTGTGCCTGATAATGATTTTTATTTTTTCTAAATTGTTGAAATCGGAACTGGCGCCATTGGAAGACCATAGTATTCTAAGAGCTTCAATTACTCTACCTGAAGGTGCAGACTTTGATTATACAAACTCACTTGTAGACAGGATCTCTCAGCAAATGCTGGACAGTATTCCGGAAACACGTTTAACATTTGCAAGGACTGGTGGTGGAGGGGGTGGTGCATCCAGTACAAATCTGGGAGGTGTTAATTTATTTCTGACAGAACCTAATCAAAGGAAAGTTTCACAACAACAGGTTTATGATAAGCTGACAAGGATCTTTAGACGTTATTCAGAGGGCAGGATCATTCCAAATCAGGAACAGACTATTGCCACTTCCATGGGTGCAGGATCACAGTTACCGGTTCAATTTGTAATACAAAACCTGGAATTTAAAAAGATTCAGGATGTACTTCCTAAATTTCTTGATGCTGCCAGGAAAGACTCTATATTCAGCAACGTTGATGTTAATTTAAAATTCAATAAACCTGAAATCAACCTTACAGTTGATCGGCTGAAAGCTACTAATCTCGGAGTGAATGAATCTGATATATCAACTACCTTACAGTTGGCTTTAAGTGGTCGCAGATATGACTATTTTCTAAGGAATGGTAAACAATATCAGATAATCGGACAAGTTGCGAGAGCTGAACGCAGCCAGCCTGCAGATATTACAGCCTTGTATGTAAGAAGCAGGACCGGCAGATTGATACAACTCGATAACCTGGTGAAAACTGAAGAAGGCAGCAGCCCTCCTACTTTGTATCATTTTAACCGCTATAAATCGGCTACCATATCAGCTTCTCTGGCGCAGGGAAGGACTCTGGGTGAAGGAATTGCTGAAATGCGTAAAATTGCAGGAAAACTTCTTGACACTTCATATCATACAGATCTGTTCGGATCTTCGCGCGACTTTGTAGAAAGCAGTTCGAATATTTCCTTCGCGCTGATTTTCGCATTAGTATTGATCTATCTCATTCTTGCGGCTCAATTTGAAAGTTTCCGCGATCCTCTTATAATTATGATTACAGTGCCTTTGGCGCTTGCCGGCGCTTTATTATCACTGTTGTTGTTCAAACAAACATTAAATATATTTTCTGAAATTGGTATGATTATGCTTATAGGAATAGTTACTAAAAATGGCATTCTGATTGTGGAATTTGCCAATCAGAAACGCAAGGCGGGACTGAGAATTGGAGAGGCAGCCTATGAAGCCGCAGCTTTACGTCTACGTCCCATATTAATGACTTCACTGGCGACCACGTTTGGAGCACTCCCAATTGCTCTGGCATTAGGCGCTGGGGCACAAAGTCGCGTTCCTTTAGGAATTGTTGTTGTAGGCGGATTGCTTTTTGCTCTGATACTTACTTTGTTTGTTATTCCGGTGATGTATATATTAATGGCTGACAAAAAGTTACAACAAACAAATTCAACCACTTTAAATAATGAGATTGAGAAAAAAACTATAATTCAATGAAGAGAATTATTCTGAATTTAAGCTTTTTTGTGTTTTTTGTCCCTGTGACTTATGCTCAGAATACACTTACTGAAGAAGAAGCTATTAGGATAGCGTTGAAGTATAATTATGACATTCTGGTCGCCAGGAATAATGCAAGCAGCGATAGTGTCAACAACACCCCTGGAAATGCAGGCATGTTACCAAACATTAGCATAGATGGTTCTGAAAGTTATTCTGCGGCTAATAATGTCCATCAAAAACTTTCTGACGGAACTCTGATAACATCATCCAATAGCCAATCCAATTCCTTAAATGCAAGCGTCGGACTTTCCTGGACATTGTTTGATGGCGGTAAAATGTTTGTAACCAAAAGAAAATTAAATGAAATCCAGGCTTTAGGTGAAATTCAATTCAGGGACAGAGTCCTGCAAACTGAATATGATGTGATTCTGGCATACTATGATGTAGTCAGGCAAAAACAGGAATTAGCTTCTATTAACGAAGTAATTACCTATAATTTAGAACGTGTAAAAATCTCCCAGACAGCTTATGATGCCGGTCTTTCTCCAAAGACTAACCTGTTGCAGGCTAAAATAGATTTGAATGTCTATCAGGAAAATGCTATTAATCAGCAATCAATAATAGTTGCTGCAAAAAGAACACTAAACCAGTTACTTGGCAGAAACGCAGATGTATTATTTGAAGTGCTCGATTCCATACCTATTAATGAATTACTCGATAAGAAGGAGCTGGTTCAGAATCTTGATTCAAGTAATACAAGTATCTTATCTTATCAAAAACAAGTTGATGTGGCTAAACTAAGTGTGAAGGAGATGAATACACTTTTGTTCCCAAGAATAAATTTTAATACTGGTTATGGTTTGTTTCAAACCAATAGTCCCGAGGGTAATCCATTAAGAAGTCGTACAATCGGACCATCGGTTGGAGGCACTATTTCAATACCTATTTATCAATCGGGAAATACGGTAAGGCAGATAAAAGTTGCTAAAATTCAACTCCAATCCGATGAATATAATCTTGAAAATGTCAGATTGCAGGTGAATCAACAATTACAAAATGCGCTTACGCAATTTGAAAATCAGTTGCACTTATTAAGAATTGAAAAGGACAATGCATTATTGGCAAAAGAAAATCTGGAAATTTCAATTCAGCGCCTTAGATATGGACAGACAACTTCTTTAGAGGTAAGTCTTGCAGAGGGGAGTTTTGTGGAATCACTTACACGTTTAATCAATTTTGAATATAATTTAAAAGTTGCAGAAACAAAATTGAAGCAGTTGCTGTCGCGATTTTAAATTTGAAAAAAAATCTGTATGCAAAAGAAAACAGAACTTATCACCAACAAAGATGGAAGTATCTTTCATCTTAATCTTCTTCCAGGAGACATTTCTAACAAAATTATTATTGTCGGTGATCCGGGTCGCGTTGATATGCTCGCATCGTTGATGCAGGATATCAGGGTAAAAAAAGAAAACAGGGAATTCCATACTGTCACAGGGTCATTCGAAAATAGCGAGATAACTGTAATCTCATCAGGAATTGGAACGGATAATATCGATATTCTGGTAAATGAGCTTGATGCTCTCGTAAATATTGATTTGAATACTGGCATTTGCAGAGAAGAACCTGTTTCACTTACATTTATCAGGCTTGGCACATCAGGTGGACTGAGGACTGATATACCTGCAGGTTCATACGTCCTTACAGAGACTGCCATTGGGTTTGACGGTCTCTTACATTTCTATCAAGGTTATGACTGGATACTTGATACCGGTTTATCTGATTCTCTGGTTGAATATCTTGAATGGCCCGACACACTCTCCTACCCTTATGCCGTAAATGCTAATAAAGAACTCATTGAATTATTTCAAAATGAAGATTTTAAGAAAGGAATAACAATATCAACTCCCGGGTTTTATGCTCCACAAGGCAGAAGATTGAGGCTTGAAACATTTGATAATGAAATTAACAGCAAACTGGCCAAATTTTCGTACAGAGGCAGGACAATAAGTAACTATGAGATGGAAAGCTCCGCTATTTATGGTTTGTCTGCATTGCT
>JADGPU010000084.1 GCA_017882305.1 Bacteroidales bacterium
GACCAATCCAAACGAAGGAGTTGGTTTTTATTCAAATTTTTCTCTGCCAGATAATATCTCAGGCAATGCTATGGGACCGTTTTCATCCGGGCTTTACACATTAACACTTGACGGTTCACGGTCATATTCAATATATTACTCAAATGTCAGCACAAAGGAAAATCTGATTCTTGAAATTCCAACTCTTCATACAAACAATGGAAAAGTTGTTTCAGTCTCATTGGAAGGCAAATCGATAAATGGCACCCAAATAAATCCAGCCGTAATGCTCTCATCGATGTTGATTCAGTTTGTCTTAAAAGATAACACACAGCTTTCGACTACACCAATGACTTCAGCAACAGGTTTTGGCAGTTATACTCTTTCAACCCCCATAGATATTTCAAATATTTTCAATATTGCAGTAACTTACGATGACCTGCTGGGAAACCGTTACCTGGTCAACTGGACTCAGTAACAGCATAATAAAGTTATTAGTTAACTCAAATTGTCAGTCATAGTTAGTAGTAAAAATATTTAAAATACAGAAAACCTGTTATAAAGAGTTTTAGACAGCATTCAATTTTATCTTTCAATTTAACTTTTTTCTTAATTTCTGAACTCATCCCCCTGTCCCTCTTCTCCCAGGAGTGAAGGGTGTATATTACAGTAATACTGTGCATTAGCCCCTAAATCCGGGGAGGAGTCATTTATGGCCTATTCGCCAAAGTGTTTGGTTTCTTTCTTCAGATACTTAAATATTATTTGAGGAATTCTTCGATGGTTTTGAACATCACAGTACTCGAATAAAATAAAAACCTTCAACGACCCGGACAACCTCGTAATCAGCTCTAAAAGTCTATGCTGGTAAATTTGAACCAACTTAATAAACTTTTCGGTACCGTGACTACTCCTGCTGCCGGGACAAAGTCAATAGGGCTGCCGGCCAACGCACAGCTGTCATGGTTTTTGCATCGCCATCTAGACCATTTTATCGTGACCCAACAATTTTCGCCTACTTATCGGGACTTGGTACAGTCAAGACAGCTTCATCGTGACCAGTGGGTGCTCGTCCGTCTACCAGGACTTGCAAAAACCACGCCACCTGTAAGAATAGTTTGAAATGTTCCATTATTCGTTAACTTTGCGAAATGGATCAACAACGTAAACTCATATTTTACAAAAACTACTTTAGAGAGTTCTTTAATCCTCTTTCAAAAAAAGTTCAGGAAAAAATTGATTGCGTTTTGTTTCTTATAACCGTTGTGGACAGGATACCAAAAAAGTTTTTTGAACACATTACCGGAACAGATGGTCTTTTTGAAATAAGGATTGAATTTGAAAGTAACATTTATAGAATATTTTGCTGTTTTGATGAAGGGAAACTTGTGGTACTGTTTAACGGATTTCAAAAGAAATCTCAAAAGACACCACAGAAGGAGACTGACAAAGCGTTAAAGATAAAGCAGGAATATTTCGATGATAAATTAAAAAAAAAGTAGGCCATGAAAAAAGATAAAATAATTACAACATTTGAGGAACATCTTGACGAAAGATATGGAAGGATTGGTTCAAAGGGGAGGACTGATTTCGACATAAAAGCAAAAGCGTTTGCTATTGGAGAAATAATTAAAGATGAGCGGAAACACTCTAATATGACCCAGGAAGAATTGGCAAAAAGGACCGGGACTAGAAAAAGCTTTATTTCCAGAATTGAGAATGGACATAGCGATATTCAACTCTCGACCCTTTACAAATTAATTGAGCAAGGACTCGGAAAAAAGATTGACCTGTCGATCCATTGATTAAATAAACGCAGCACCTAACACGGATGGCATGGGATTGCAAAAACCACACTACCGCGACGCAGAGCCTGCCCTGAGCGGAGCGAAGGGGCAACTCATTAAACCGCCTGGCCGTTATGCTTAAGCGAAGTGCTGCCCTAATCGTAACAAACAGAAATATACAAATAACAATAGATAGGTATCTTTCATTTTGAAATATGGTAAATTATTCATACATCTTATTCATTAATTTAAACTGAATCTAATTATGAACTCAAAAACCATTTTCGGTATATTATTAAGCACAACTTTAATGATATCGTTATCCGCAACAGCTCAGAAGGCACGATGGGCTTCCGCAGACGATATTGTTGCTAACGAACTTATCGCAAAGGAGAAGATGTGGGGTGAATTAAACTGCAGTCTTCAGCCAGAACTAAAAGAAGTGTTCGCCGACGAATTTCAGGGGACGGACCCAGATGGTACCCGTTATGGCAAAGTTCAAGCCATGGAGACGGATCTGAAGAATCTTGACCGCCAATGCCAACTTGGTGAAGTCAGGATTCAGTTCTTTGGCGAGACAGTGGCCATAGCTTATGGGAATGAAAGTAGCATCCGTAAGGACAAGGATGGAAAGGAGTTTTTACATTGCTTGGTATGGACAGATACCTGGCTTAAGCGGGATGGGAAGTGGCAGATCATCGCAGCTCAAGATATGATTGTGGAATGCCCCAAGTGAGTTCGCTTTGATTTTAATCTATCTTCCTGAACAGAGATAAAGCTGAAACAGGACATTTAAAAAAAGCCTAAGCATAACACGGATAATAAAATTAATAGGTTCGTAGCGGTTTTTACTTTTGCTCCTGCCACCAGGACAGATCTGTTTTGGGGGACAAATCCGGACCCCAACTTCGCTTCGCTTCGTCGGCCAAAGCGCGCCACTGCAACACATTAAATTTTGTAACATTTGTTATATTTATTAAATCGCTTATACCTCTTAAAATCAAAACTCTATGAAAACAATCTTACACAACATTCTCCTATTGTTTCTCCTTACAACTTGTTCGGCTTTTTCGCAAACAACTCCAGTCAAAGATTCCTTACTTGATCAAATGGTTGGTAAATGGATTCTTCAAGGTACGATAGCCGGTCAGGAGACAACCCACGATATCATAGTTGATTGGGTTCTGGGTCATCAGTATATCCAATTAAAAGAAGTTTCGCGTGAAAAGGATTCCAACGACAGACCAATTTATGAAGCCATAGTTTTCATTACCCGGGACCAGACTCTAAACCAGTATACTTGTTTATGGTTAGACAATACTGGTAATGGTGGCCTCTCAGCTCAAGCAATTGGTCATGCAAGTCGTAATGGAGACAACCTTGAATTTATATTTGGAATTTCTGACAGCAGTACCTTTCATACAACATTCATATTTGATAAAAATTCTAATTCATGGCAATGGCATATGGATAGCAAAGAAAACAATACAATTCAACCATTTGCACGAGTAAGACTAACCAGAGGAGAATAAAAATAAATAACCCCACCTAACACGGATGGCATGGATTGAAAAAACCACGCCACCGCGACGCAGAGCCTGCCCTGAGCGGAGCGAAGGGGCAACAAATCATACCATCAGGCCATTATAGTACATTTGAAGCACAACATATCACATTTTGGATATATTCCTTATCTTGTTATTACGCAATTAGCCACTATTTTGTACACGACCAATTTGGTAGATTAAACATTTTTAATTTAATATTACGATATGAAAACAAATTCGTCAACAATCTTCCTTTTTATTTTAATATGCATCGGTTGTAAAACGCAATCAACTGATAATAAAAGAATAATTGAAATATTGTCAAATGTCGAACAAAAAAATAAGAGCATTAATTCAATCTCATATTACTCCTATTATGAACAGATAGACCCGGCGCAGAAAGATTCAGTTACTAAAGTTGAGGGAAAGGTGTGGCTACAGCCTAATCATAAAGATAGTATTTTTGGCTCAGTTTTTCATCTGAGAGGAAGAGATGGAGGCGGATTATTTGATTATTATTATGACGGGACAAAAAGCTATGAAATACGACATGATACCAAAACTATAAAACTATTTGATCCATACAAATATGAAAATAACGCAAATAACCCAGCGAAAGCAAGGACAGCACTATCTCCGCTAATCTATGAATTGACAGATATAAAACTTTCACAGACTCTTAAAAAGAATAATCCATTAGTAAGTTTAATAGATAATAGGGATTCCTATTGTATTGATTTTAAATATCCTGTAGATGAATATGGACAAGAGCTGGCATTGCATATTTATATAAAAAAGAAAACATACGTAATCGAGAAAATTCAAAAAAACGTAACATGGCGTGGTGTTGAATATAGAACTTCACTCGATATAGATAGTTTATTAATAAATAATGCGGAAATCCCTAATAATATTTTTCTGCAAAATACATATTCTGATTATATAATGACTGAATATGAAAGGGACAAGAACCAACAATCGAATTCAAATTATATTGGGTTAAAAGCTAAAAACTTTACGTATCCAACTTCTAATAAGGATTCTATTAATCTTGAAAGTCTAACTGGGAAATATGTGCTACTTGATTTTTGGGAGACATGGTGTGGCCATTGTATATTTGCTTTACCTGAAATTCAAAAATTACAGGACAAGTATAGAACTGATTTAGTCGTAATTGGGATTACGACAGAGAATAAACCCCAGGTAGAAAAACTGTTACAAAATAACAAGCTGACATATATCAACATTTTTGCAGATCAGCAAATTATTAATGATTATACGCTTAAAGGGAGGCCAACATATTTTCTTTTAGATAGAAAAGGAATAATAATAGATCAGTCCGAGGGTAACCTGCAAAAAATAACTACGGATTTAAAAAATTTATTATAGTCAATTCCAGTCCAACTATCGGGATTGCAAAAACCAAACAAGATTAGGACTCTAAAGACATTTAATTCTTTATGTTACGATTGGAACAATTTTTGCTGTTAATAGATTAACAATTGTAATATGTGACCCTGGAATATAAAAAAATGAAACCCATTACATTTCTTATACTCACTCTATTTTTTGTTTTTTCAAGCTGTAAAAAATCCGAATTAACTCCTGGTTCTGACTTAATTATTAAAGCCGGATTTGAATGTGGTTGGGGATCTGGCGAAGATTCTTTAGAGATTTCAAAAACAACGATTAAGTATGTTTATTATATTCCTGCCAAATCGCATGAACCTATAATTAATAAAACCAGGGCTGTTTCTGATAGTGAATGGTCAAAGATTCTAAATGACGTTAATCTAGATGATTTTGTTAAGTTGAACTACCAATCATGTAATATTTGTGTCGATGGTTGTGATGAGTGGATATTAGTACAAGATGATAAAATAACTCATAATATAAGATTTACCAAAGGAGAAAAAATTGATCAGATAAATAATTTACAGAATAAATTGGAACAGCTTAGAACCGAGTTTAGTAAATAAAAATAATAGCCAAACGCTATGAAATCACTTTACAAATTGATCATCTCAATTATATTAGTTGGATTAATTGGTTGTGAGAAACAGGCAGATAATCCTGAGGTTGAGACATATATCAATCAATTAAAATCCAATTCGTATGAAGCTCATGAATTGCCCGCATTTCAACCTTCAGACATTCCTGCATTGTTAAACTACAGAAATGAAACAACGGTAATATCGAATTTCCCTCATAATGGGATCTCATCACTTTGGGCTCCGGAATGTAAACTTGGGATGTATGTTTTATGGACTATAGAATCAATACGAGCAGTGGAAACAAAAAGCGAATATTTAATTGGACGATTCCCATCTCAGAATCCGATTCTTGCTTTAAGATCTTCCACAGAACTTAAGTTAGTCTATGATACCAAATCTCAAAATGACGCAGCAAAAGCATATTATGACTGGTGGCATTCAATCCACATCTTTAAAGACAAAATGAAGATTGATCCTTTGAAAGATACTGATTATAGATGGCATTAGACCTACCATGATAATTTAAAACTCGCCTATGCATAACACGGATGGTGCTATGAGTAATTATCTCATCCCGCTTTTGCGCGATTGCAAAAACCACGCCACCGCGACGCAGAGCCTGCCCTGAGCGGAGCGAAGGAGCAACTTCCCATAACACCTGGCCGTTAGTGGAAAGTTCGTGCTGGTGGTATAATTTCGAAACCAGGCTGCTTAATTTTATTAACAAATAAATCAATTTGATATGGCAACAATTTTAAAAGGTGAGAATAGGGAATTCCAGGAAGATCCCAACAAGATTGACAATTTTCGTTTGTTTTCAGATGTTTCAAGAAAAAAGATTGGAGTAATCCCAAAAAACTTAAACTTCGATCTTAGATTATTAAATCCAGGACAATTTTCTGCCCCATATCATTTTCATCGGTTCGCTGAAGAATTGTTTATGATCATTTCGGGTTCTATGACCTTAAGAACCCCTAAGGGATTTGAGTCAGTCTCAAAGGGTGATCTTATATTTTTCGAAATGGGCGAGTCAGGAGCTCATCAGTTTTATAATCACACTTCAGAACCCTGTACATATCTTGATATTAGAAGCTATATCGGTTATGATGTTTGTGAATACCCGGATTCAGGTAAAATACTATTAGCCCCCTCTTTTGAAATATTTAAAAAAGAATCTCAGGCATCCTATTTTGAAGGGGAAAAGGACGTCTTAGAAAAATGGGAAAGTGTAAGAGATAATAACAAATAAAACCAGCCACTAACACGGACAAAACCAGATACGCACTACTTTCTGAAATCAAGTTGTGGTAAATTTTGGAGGAATGAACTTATATGCCAGATAACTGTTAAATTATTGAAAATCAAAAATTAAGCTAATATGAAAGCAATGGTATACACAAAGTATGGACCACCTGAGGTTCTACGGCTCAAAGAGGTAGAAAAACCTGTTCCCAAAGATAATGAAGTACTAATAAAAATATATGCGACAACAGTAACATCAGGAGACTGTCGGATGCGAAAGCCTGATCCATTTGCTGTAAGATTTTTCAACGGTCTCACAAGACCAAAAAAAATAACTATACTGGGAAATGAACTGGCTGGAGAAATTGAATCAGTGGGCAAAGATGTAAAACTGTTTAGAAAAGGTGATCAGGTTTTTGGTCAGACAGGATTGAGTCTTGGTGCAAATGTCGAGTACAAATGTCTTCCTGAAGATGGGCCGCTCGCTATAAAACCGGCAAATATAACCTATGAGGAATCAGCTACTATTCCTTTCGGGGGAAATACAGCATTGAACTTTCTCAGAAAAGGAAATATCCGGAGCGGACAAAAAGTTCTCATCTATGGCGCTTCCGGAAGTTTAGGTACGGCAGCGGTACAGCTTGCCAAATACTTTGGAGCAGAAGTCACTGGAGTATGCAGTACCACAAATGTAGAATTGGTGAAATCTTTAGGAGCCGATAAGGTGATTGATTACACCAAAGAGGATTTTACCAAAAATGGCACGACCTACGATATTATTTTTGACACGTCAGGCAAAAGTCCGTTTTCAGGTTGTGTAAAATCACTAACGCAAAAAGGAATCTATCTTAGAGCTGTCCACATGTCATTATCACCTGTTGTTCGAGGGCTTTGGACTTCTATGACAAGCAGCAAGAAAGTAATTGGAGGAGGAGTTACCGAGCGTAAGGAAAATCTCGTTTTCCTCAAAGAACTTATTGAGACGGGCAAGCTAAAACCAGTAATAGACAGACGGTATCCGTTTGAACAAATTGCTGAGGCCCACAAGTATGTCGACAAAGGACACAAAAAGGGGAATGTAGCCATCACGGTACTGAATCAATCACACTGACAAATGATAAAAAATAAAACACAACGACACGCCATTAATATTATTCTGGATTAGTAGCCTTAAAATAACTGCCCATAACTCGGACGGTGCTATCTATCGGGACTTGGTACCATCCGGACAACTTCATGCGCCGTGACAACTTTTGTCCATCTATCAGAACTAAAATACTACGCCGTCTGACAGTTATAAGACAAATTCATTCTAGAAACCTGAAAAATTGCGTAGTTGGTAATAAATACTTATCTTTAGCGTTAGTAACGCTACACGGGAAATGATTACCTCTTTTGGGTCTAAGGAAACTGAAAAAATATGGAATGGGGATAGAGTAAAAAATCTACCTCAAGAAATACAACAGATTGGAAGGAGAAAATTAAGGATGCTTAATAACTCACAGAATTTAATAGACTTAAAAGTTCCTCCATCAAATAAACTAGAGAAACTTTCAGGTAAAATGAGTGATTTCTACAGCATCAGGATTAATTACCAATGGAGAATTGTTTTTAAGTGGGACGATGGAAACTCAAGTGATGTTACAATAATGGATTATCATAAATAAAAAGATGGAAAAGCTTTCAAATATTCACCCTGGAGAAATTCTTCTTGAAGAATTCCTCAAACCTTTAAATATATCGGCTTACAGACTATCTAAGGATCTTGGAATACCGCAGACCAGAACTTCCGAGATAATTAAAGGACATAGAAGCATAACGGCAGACACGGCAATAAGACTAAGCTACTATTTTGGTAATTCTGCAAAATTTTGGCTTGGACTTCAGAATGACTTTGATCTTGAAGAAGAAAAGAAATCTAAAGATCGGGAATTCAAACATATTAAGAGATTAAAGGAACATGCTGCCTAGCATCTGAATTTTATCACATTAGACAACTTATTCCTGACACAACAAATAATATAGCTCGTCATTGTCCCCGGTTATAACAGAATTATACTTAACAATCTGAATATTGAATTATTCATCTGATATTTACAAGGTGAAAAACCTGAGTTTCTATATTATTCTTTTTTCGTACACTTTAAATGCTGATGCCCAATCTCAGGAATATTTAAGAGTAATGAAAGAGAATATTAATGTTTTGGACAGTGTGAGTAATAGCAATAGTATTATTTCGATAGCTAAGAAATTTGAAGAGATATCAAATACTGAAGTGAAAGAATGGCTGCCTCTCTATTATGCAGCATACGGCTTATTAAAGGCTGCGTTTGAAGTTCAGAACAATGATAAGTGTGATGAGTTAACAGATCGTGCAATTGAGATAATTGAAAAGGCATTTGTGTTTGCTCCTTCTGAATCGGAGCTATATGCATTAATGGGTTTTTCGTATATCAGCAAAATGAATACAGGATCTGTGTTCAGGGCAATTACTTATTTGCCAAAGTCAAGGCAGGTATTAAATAAAGCAAAACAACTAAACCCGGCTAATCCCAGACCTTATTATCTTCTTGCCAGCATTATATATTATACGCCAAAGATCTATGGTGGTGGAAAAGAAAAAGCAATGCCTTTACTTAATGAAGCTTTAGATAAATTCAATAAATTCAACCCGGTAAATGCCATTATGCCCATCTGGGGAAGAACTGAATGTTTGAATCTGATAACTGAAAAGTAAAACAAATACAATTAATTAAAACTCTGGTTCCTGACTTTACTTAAAGCATCGTCTGACAATGTTGTTAGCTCTTCGCTCGCTGGCGTAGTCTCCTCGGTTGCCTTCGGACTTCGACGTACAAAGCCGGCGGATCCCGCCTTCGGCGGGACGGGAGCTATCGGGACGGGATGCAAAAATTACGCCATACCATATCAGACAACCTTGATTCAACATATACATTAGTATTTTTTTTCATACATATGAGCAGTTTCAGAATTTATCAGATTGACCATTTTGATCCAAAGATTGTTGGGCAAAAGGTAAGACGACAAATTATATTATATGCTGTTTTATCTCCAATAATTGGCTTAATTTTTGGAGTATTTCTTATGGCTCTTAAAATGAGCATGGTACTATTATTGGTAATCTTTATCCCACTCATTGGATTCTATATATACAGTTTCCACAAACTTGGTTCAAAAGTGAAAAAAATAAAGACTATTGGTGAAATTGAATTTACCAGGACTGGTATCAGGAAAAAGATCGGTGATTCTATAACTGAATATAAATTTCAAACCGTTAAAAAATTTGAACTTCAAAAACATCTTCCTACTGTAGGCATAAGCGGCACTCTGAGTGATAATTTTACATACATTCTTAAGATCATTTTTCTCAATTCATCTTCAGAATCTATAATTGTCTCAAGCCAACCTATTGACACTAGATTGAATATTAGTATTGTTGAGACGATGAAAACATTAAAGCAAATTATTGAGCCTGAGATAACAATTGAAACTTAAAAAAACGAAACTAATGACAAAGATATTTCAATTAGCATTTTACGTTTTAACTATTTTATTCAGCACTTGCGGACAAACAAATAGTTTATCTTCTAAAAATAATTTTACATCATCGGATGTAATAAAAATTAATGTTGGTAAAGCACCGGGAAGTGTTGAAGTTGCCGACTTCAATAATGATAAACTTCCTGACCTTATAGTTACCAATGAAAAGGACAGCAGCGTAACTATTTTACTAGGTAAAGGAAAAGCACAATTTGAGCAAGCAAAAGGTTCACCATTTCCTGCGGGGCACGCAGTTAATGATGTTACGATTGGTGATTTTAATAATGACGGTAATCTTGATTTAGCATTTGCCAATCACGAAAGAAAATATCTAACTGTGTTATTTGGAAACGGACACGGTAGTTTTACTGCTGCACCTAAATCACCATTTCCGGTTGAAGTAATACCACATACTCACGGCATTGCAACAGGAGATTTTAATAATGATGGTAGATTAGACCTTGTTACCGACAGTTGGGGAAATGACAAGATAGAAATTTTGTTTGGCGACAGTATAAATGGATTTAAAACTCCCGGAACATTTTTTAAAGTTGGTAAACATCCATATCAAAGAATTCGTGTTGGAGATATAAATAATGATGGTAACACTGATATTATAACAACAAACTTAGAAGGAGATAATGTTACAATTCTTCTCGGGGATGGCAAAGGAAATTTTAATGATGCAACAGGTTCGCCTTTCCCTTGTGGAAATTCTCCTTTCGGATTTGCTATAGGTGATGTGAATGCAGATGGAAAACCTGACCTTGCAATTATTAATTCGCCAGCCAGCACTACAGACAGAACAGGTAAAAATGGATTGACAGTTTTAATTGGAGATGGAACAGGAAAATTTACAATCATGAAAGGTTCGCCTTTTGAAGCTGGAAATATTCCTAATCGTGTAGCAATAGGTGATGTTAATGGGGATGGAGTAAATGACATTGTAACTTCTGATAATGGCAATGATAAAATTTACCTTTTCTTAATGAACAAAGAAGGAACCGTTTCATCAAGGTCCGTTATTACAGTTGGCAATCATCCTAAAGGTGTCGCAATTGCCGACTTAAATGGAGACGGGAAAGGCGACATTGTAGTTTGTAATAATGCAGACAATGACATTTCAATAATTATGAGCAAGTAGAAATAATTTTAATGATATTACATTGACACAGAATAAACGTACATAACATAATCATACAGCCATCTTAACAAAATTAAAGTTGATAATAAAATGACTATATTTAAACATTATCAAACGATTGACATAAAATCGTACACTTTTCAGAAGGGAAAAGCGGGCCGATCTGCCTGACCTGGCCAACATTTGGTTCAAATTTTTTTCGTAATTTTGGTTGACTCAGCAACTACGGATAACCATAAACAGTTCGACATAAATCCGGATTTAATATAAAAAGGTAGATAATCATAATAATTTAAAATAAAAAAATGTACAACAAATTAATTATCAATATTAAACCATTAGGTTTTGTCTGGGAGACCAGCGATCCTTTTTTGTTTTGCGTACACCATCTTGATAATTATCCTACCGGAAATGATCAGCTGGGCCCTGCGGCTTCACTGGAAGGGAGACCCCTTGGACAAGATTTTACCACAAAGGATGGTTGGCGCATGTACCATGGAGAAACTGTACCGGGCTTCCCTGCACATCCACATAGGGGGTTTGAGACTGTTACGGTTGTATTGAATGGCTTTATCGACCATTCGGATTCATACGGTGCATCAGGAAGGTATGGTAATGGGGATGTACAATGGATGACTGCAGGTGCTGGTATGCAGCATTCCGAAATGTTCCCTCTTCTCAATAAGGATAAGCCGAATCCATTGGAACTTTTTCAGATATGGCTTAATCTTCCTCAACTGCATAAATTTTCCAGTCCTTTTTATAAAATGCTCTGGGGAGAAGATATTCCTGTGTATAAAGAGAAAGATAAGTATGGGAAATTGACTGAAGCTACCATTATAGCAGGAAAAATAGGAGACATAACCGCACAACCTCCCGCACCTGATTCATGGGCAGCTGATCCGGCTAATGAGGTAGGAATCTGGCTATTGAAAATTGAAGCCAACGGTTTTTGGACTATTCCGACTTCTTCTCTTGAAATAAACCGAACTCTTTATTTTTACAGGGGTGCTGAAATAAATATTGCCGGAATTAGTGTAAAACCAAATAATGCTGTCGAATTATTGGCAGACCAACCCGTAATTGTAAAAAATGGAAATGAAAATGCATTTCTCCTTTTGCTTCAGGGATGCCCGATTAGCGAACCTGTAGTGCAACATGGACCCTTTGTGATGAACACTGCTGCAGAAATACAGCAAGCATTCTCTGATTATCGTAAAACTCAATTTGGTGGCTGGCCATGGAAAAGATTCGATAATATCCATTCCCGCGAAACAGGAAGATTTGCAAAGTATTCGGATGGTCGGGAAGAGTTCAGGTAAGATATTTCAGAAAGTAAACATTCTATTAAACTTTTGCCACTTGGACTGATCCTGCTACCGAAACAAAGTAAATAGGGCTCCCGGCCCGCCCCAACGATTGAAGTTCATTCAGTCGGGTGGTCAACTCACTAAACCGCCGGGCAGTTACCTGCAACTAATACAACAATTAATTATCAGATTTATAGTAATAATTAACATTCAATATTATGAAACAATTTAGACATTTATTACAATTAAGTTTATTGCTTTTTATTCTTGTTTCCTGTAACCAAAGAAGTGAAAAGACACGAATGCCCAAACAGTATTCCATTGAACAGTTATATAAAAATCTGGATGTATATAATGCAAGCTTCAATGCTGATGAAACCAAAATACTCATTGGCAATAATACAACAGGCATATATAATGTTTATGAATTAAACATTGCAGATACATTATCAAAAGCATTAACCACTTCAAAGAAGGAATCTTTTTATGCAGTAAATTACCTGCCTGGAAGCAGTAAATTTCTTTATTCGGCTGATAGAGGTGGTGATGAAAATTCACATCTGTATTTAAAGAGTACATCGGATACAATTACCAAAGATTTAACACCCTGGCCAAAAAGTAAAAGTAGTTTTTACAGTTGGAGTGCCGATAAAAAATCTATGTATGTGAATAGCAATAAGCGCAAACAGCAGTTTTTTGATTTATGGAAATTAGATACTGCAAGCTGGAAACCAATTATGATATATCAGAACGATTCTGGACTGGACGCGGGCGGAATCAGCAAGAGTGAGCGATATATAGCACTTACGAAAAGCATCACTACTGATAAAAACGAGCTTTTCCTTTATGATACCAAAAGTAAAAAGATGACGCGTATTAGTAACGACAATGAGGCCACATGGAATCCTATGGCTTTCGAAAAGAACGACAGTGTAATGTATTACACAACCAGCGATACCAGTGAATTTACATATCTGGTTAAATACAATATAAATAGTGGAAAAGCAGAAAAGTTATACACGGATAAATGGGATGTAGCCTATATGTCATTGAGTGAAAATGAAAAATTCCATACCATCTTTGTAAATGAGGACGGCAAGAATAAAGTCCTTCTTTTCGATCACAAAACAAATCAGCCAATTGATTTTCCCGAGATTAAAGATGGAGATGTTTTAGGTGTGGATATCTCAGAAAGCGAAAAGAACCTTTTGCTTACAGTGGGAAGCAGCACAAGTCCTCAAAATCTGTATGTTTATAATATGGATAAAAAAGAGTTGAAGCAATTAACTGCTACATTAAACAAAGAAATTGATCAAAATGATTTGGTAAAAGCAGAGGTGGTCAGGTTTAAATCGTTCGATGGCATGGAAATTCCTGCAATTTATTATCAACCACTGCAAGCCGATAAAAATAAAAAAGTAGCCGCTTTAATCTATGTTCATGGCGGCCCTGGTGGACAAAGCAGGGTTGGGTTCAGTAATTCAATTCAATTCCTTGTAAATCATGGTTATGCAGTTTTGGCAGTAAACAACCGTGGAAGCAGTGGTTATGGCAAAACATTTTACAAAATGGATAACAAAGACCATAGCAATGGCGATTTAAAAGATTGCATCTGGGGAAAGAAATGGCTTGCTCAACAAAATTACATTGATAGCCTGGCTATTGGTATTTACGGGGGCAGTTATGGTGGCTGTATGGTTTTGGGTGCTTTGGCTTTTCATCCGGAAGAATTTAAAGCAGGTGTTGATTTATTTGGAGTGGCCAACTGGTTAAGGACATTGCGAAGCATTCCTGCGTATTGGGAATCGGGCAGAAAAGCATTGTATGATGAAATGGGGGATCCATATAGTTCTGATAGTGTACGTTTGAAAAATATTTCACCTTTGTATAATTATCAAAAAATAAATAAACCTCTTATCGTTTTTCAGGGCGCAAATGATGTACGTGTTTTGCCAATCGAAAGCGAAGAAATTGTGGCAGGTGTTAAGAAAAACGGAGTTCCGGTGGAATATGTAGTATTCCCTGACGAAGGGCATGGTTTTGCAAAAAAGGAAAACCAGATTACAACAGCGAAACGAACGCTTGAGTTTCTTGATAAATATCTGAAACCAATAAAATAATTAAAAAGTGTATAAAACTGGTAGCAGGTTACAGCGGGCATATTCCATTGCCGGACAGTAAGTTGCAACGGCACCTAATTAATTTCTGACTTTATTGATTGAATCTTTGAAACTAACACAGAGTATATACATCTAATTTTTCTATCAATAATCACCTTTTGTCTCTATGCTTAGAAAAACCGGGATTATCATTTCAATTGTATTAGGACTTATCCTCGCTTCAGCTGCAATTTGTGTTTCTATCATTTTA
>JADGPU010000163.1 GCA_017882305.1 Bacteroidales bacterium
TATCTCTGAGTTTCAGTGCAGTCTTGAACAGTTCCGGTTCTCCGGGAGGTATTGCGGCTGCTATTGGATGAGATAAAGTAAACCGTAATCCCGACAAAATATCTTCCTCATTTGTTAGCGGTTCATACCAGCATTTTTGATATTTTGAGTGGTCTGCATCTTTTGGCCATATTCCTTTTGCCATTGACTTAAGTGCAATAATACCCATTTCCTTTTCCTGTGCCAGTGCCAGTACCTGAGGGCCAAAGTTCCCCGCATACCAGGTACAGAAATTAAAAGGAAACATTATTGTATCGAAATCGAAGCCATTTATTAAAGCCGTTGCAGCTTCCACAGAATGAGCTGAGAATCCAATGAAGCGGATCTTCCCCTCTTTCCTGGCTTCCAGGCACGTTTCAATAGCGCCTCCCTTTCCAAGAATGGTTTTAACGTCAGCAATCGTTGTCACTGCATGTAACTGATAAAGATCAAAGTGATCGGTCCGGAGATTCTTAAGGGATTGCTCGAGTTCCCTGCGGGAATCTTCCTTATTACGTCCATCGGTTTTACAGGAGAGAAAAACATCTTTCCGATAGGGTTCAAGTGCAGATCCCAGTTTAATCTCCGCATCTCCGTATGAGGGTGAAACATCAAAATAACTTACCCCGGCATCAATTGCCAGCTTAACCGAAGCAGATGCCTCTTCATGTGTTACATTCATTACAATGATTCCTCCGAATCCGATCACTGATAGCATCTCTCCAGTCTTACCGAGAGATCTCTTTTCAAGTTTTCCGGTAACTGATTCCCTTTTAATTAAAGATAGATCAGCAGGAAAAAGGTTCATCATCGGTGCCATAATAGCTGTTGTTTTTATAAAATCGCGACGTTTCATAGCAGCTGTTTATTTTATGAAGAAATAGACTATCAAAGTTACGAAATTTTAAAAATGTGGACATAATAACTGATAATTATTCAAATCGAATGATTGTTATTTCAGTTTTGCCTTTGTCACATAAATCCAGTTCAGGCTAGGTCCCATGGCTGTACATGGGGTTAATTCTGAGGGAGCAGGTTTTCGTAGATTCAGGACAATAATCAGGCCTGGAATTTGTAGATCATCGGGTAAATTTTTGGCTATATAACAGCCTTCTGAAACTGATGTTCCAACAATCTTTACTACTTTATCTAATTCAACTATAAATTTTATTGCAAATATACCACAATCAGTGTTCCTGCCAAGCACTTCAGCCTGGAATGGAAAATCGCCGGTGCTGTCATTTTTTTCACATGAAAAATAAGTCAGGACGATTGCCAAAGCGATGAAAATAATAGATGGTTTCATGTTTGCCAAATTAATAGTATTCATATTAACTCTCAAATATTGAACCAAAGTTATAAAGCTTTCCGGGATGAGTTCGACAACAATGTTGCGACGTGTGGGTCATGATGGAGTAAAGATGGCGACTCCGGGGGAATGAGATTAAATATCAGATATGTACTGTTTATACCAGAACAAAGACACATCCGCATAAGAGTAATTTTCAGTTTTGAAGAGTTTGGTATTAAAGAATTTCTTATCGATCATGCTCTCGATCTCTGAGGCCTTCTTATTAATACCAAAATTGTAAGCTGTGGCAAGAAATTTTATTTCTGACAGTTCATCTTTTTGCTTCGTATTAAAATTCTTTTCGCAGATCTTAATAAATGCAATCAGATAGTTGATCTGACTTTTTGTATCCTCAAGATCTTCTACAATGGATTTCCTGAAATCTTTAATATCATCAAAATCAGGAATATTTTTAAATGTTATTCCCGATCTACGTCCCAGAACGGTTGACGCTTTTTCCCGGATAATTTCGGCAAAAGAAGGTTTCATCTGGAACTGTCCGATTGAAAAGTTGGCATAATCCTCGCCCAGGTTAACATAAAGTGCTTTAAGCAAGGTTATTTCCATCTTATCACGTAGTGCTGAATAACGGACCAGCTCGGGGAAAACAATTGAAATAGCAAGTGGATATGAAATATGATTTCTGGCAAGGAGTGGTTCTATCCATCTCCTGTTTTCTTTCTCAAAAGTCACTGCTTTTTTCCAGTCATCACCAAAAAGATCCTGGTAGTTGATAGACTGCGACCAAACGGATTTCAACAATCCTGTAAAAAGAAAAAAAACAAATACTATTCTCACTTAAATACCTTCTTAAACCGCAAAGCCTCAACTTTAGAACGGTATTTTACACTGCATAATAGCATTCTTTTTAGGCGAATAATACATATAAGCAAGGTAAACCTGTCCATTAACTTTTACCAGGTGAGGATTAAATAGTTCTGACATAACTGTGCCATCACTGAAAGTGAGTGTGCCATAATTATAAAATGCATATTTAGTGTTGGCTGTATTTACAAACAAATCTTTAGCGCCAGCAGCATCGGGCTTAAGAGTAAGAAGAACTTTATTCGACAGGTCAATAACCTTCTCGTAAGTTGAAAATAGAATGTCGTCATATTTAATATTGCTGTTTAAGGTACCTCCGACTGATTTAAGCGGATCATAGGTTGCTCCTGGAATATTCGTGACAAGCTTAGGCATAGTACTCATTGGGCCTCCTCCCTGCTGCATTTTTTGCATCATCTCCTGGGAGTACTTCATGGAAAGATCCATTTTCTCCTGATCCGTTTTAGCATTTTTTATGGCTTCCTCCATCTTCTTACCATCAGCTTCGCTGACAGGAATATTTTCAATTACTATTGATGCAAACTTATCTTTCGATTTTGAAACCTTGAACTCTTTGATCTCGCCAAAGGGACCATAGCTTTTTCCTCCGAATTTAATAAGATATTTTTCACCTGACTTGCTAATGTATTCATTATTGGCCCAGGGAGTTGTTCCTTTGGCAACAGCAGCATCTTCCACATTATCGAATCCTGCTAATTTCGGATCTCCGTCTTTATACGGACCCTGAGTAACCCCGTCCTTTACGATATAATAGTTTTTAGTAACAAGGTCTTTTACAAGAATAGATCCATCGTCCTTAACACTGACATTTATCTCGGAGTACATGAGTTTCAGGCTGCCTCCAAGATCAAATATAAGTTCAGGCTGCTCGCATGCACATTTGGGCTCAGGTTGTTGTTTTGCAGTTTTGGAGTCCGATTCGGGTTTCCCGATAGCATCATTTGTCACAGATTTTGAAGCCTTATTCAGTAATCTGCCAACCTGCGCATTGACCGGATTCCCAAAAAAAATGCAAATTACCAGAAGAAACAGGATAGACTTTTTCATACTGTCATCTTTAATTTATTTTCAAATATAATTATAACATTTGTTTTTATATCACAATCAATCAACTACAAATAT
Source organism: Bacteroidales bacterium (assembly GCA_017882305.1). Taxonomy (GTDB): domain Bacteria; phylum Bacteroidota; class Bacteroidia; order Bacteroidales; family VadinHA17; genus LD21. The sequence goes on from JADGPU010000163.1 coordinate 3,338, forward strand.
TGTGGTGCTCTGCAACTTTGGACTATGCGAAAAACAATTAACTGGTTCCGTCGGGTCAGTTACAGATGTCAGACCTAATAACTCATACTAAATGACATACCACCCCCACCGCTGTTTCCAAATCGCGGGTTGACAACATTATTATAAATTGATCCGAAAGTATATGTAAGGCCGAAGCTTGTAAAGTACGAATATTGAGTCGCCAGCTGTTGTCGCCGGAGTAGTATCTGATCTACGGGAACATCTTTTTTAACCAGTCCTAATTGATCATGTATCAGAGAAGCGCTTCCTCCAAGATTAATAGACAATCCTTTTGCAATGCGAAGATCAATAAAACCCTGGACATAGAGATTATTTTTCTTCCAGTCGTGAAAGTAGTTACTGTACCCGACACTGATATCAATGTTTCCCCATTTTTGAACCACCTCATATGAAGCGGTAATGTTATGACTCCATAAATTCTCTTTCATTTTGTCATAAATTGTACTATCAGAATAGTTTACAAAAGTATAACCCGCAGTATATAAGATTCTTAACTGGCGCCTTGTCGATTCTGAATAAGGGAACACATCATACTCTATACCAGGCATAAACGAGAATTTGAATTTCTCGTTGTTGTAAGCAGATGCTCCCAAACGGGTAGTCCCTCCAAAAGACCAGTGATCGGTAAGACTCCTGACAATGAGAGCGCTTAATGATTTAGAAGAATTGGTTCCAGTGATTGTTGTGGTATCATCAATAATGTATTTTTGATTATCCTGGTTTAGATTCCCACTTATATTAACTTTCCAGTCTTTGGTTATTCTGCTTGCTGACATATTTCCTGAAACATATGAGTCACTGTAAGTTTTCTCAGCCTGGAGGAAGCCGTATATCGATGTCTTGAATACCCAGCTATTCCATTTATCGGTAGATACAGTTTCAGAAAGAGGTTCCGTGAAACTGATATTCATATATTTCGAGAGAGGGGTTTTAGCCACGTAGCGCATCAGCCCCATCTTCAGAGTGTTCACCTCTTTTTTCCTTGTTTCATCCTGCGTTTCATCAGGTGAAGTAACAAAAGAAAGTGTGTCTCGCATTCCTGCATTTTGGTTTTGTCCAACGAGAAAATATGTGAATTTCTGTCCTCCGGAACCAGTTCCCTGAGATGTTGAAAGTATGTAAACGCCAGCGTCTTTTATATCTCGCACATAGTTAACATATGGAATCTCTTTCTTGAAATAATCGCTTGCATTCATAAATACATTCAACGCATCTTTTCTTAAAGTGTCTGATTTGGTGGAAATTTCCTGAGGAAATACTCGTAGAAAACAGAGCACAAGGGAAACAAGCATAATTGTTCTTTTCATTGACAGTTAAGGTGGTTAGTAAGGTAAAGCGATAACGAAAGTAGTTAAAATATTATTGTGTAACAACTAATAAATTAGGTTTAACAAATCATTAACTCTGAAAAAAATCCGGTACCTTTTCTGGGGTACCGGATTGCATTGAAGATATCAGGAATGAAAAAACAAGGAATTATTTGTGTTTCACAGAGTTTTTATCAGCGGGTTCAAGACCATC
>JADGPU010000027.1 GCA_017882305.1 Bacteroidales bacterium
TGCTGGAGATCCTTCGCTCCGCTCAGGATGACAAAGCTGTCGGTTGGTCATAGGGGGAAGAAGCGGCGATTCGCAATACAACTCACTATTTTTAGATGTTTTTTCCCGCGAATCGCCGCTTCTTCCCCTTTCTGTTCCACAACCAGCATGTCATCCCTAGCGTCAGCGAGGGATCCCCTATTCACTTTACTCAATCCTTTATACGATTGAAAGGAATTCCAAGATTATTGAAATACTATCAAACAAGTATTTGAGATATCTCACAAAAGCGTATCCTTGTTTTTCTGTCTAAAAATTTGAACCATTTTGTATGATTTATATACAAAAGGGATAATTCACACAACTTTTCTAAAGTTATATTCCTGATTATGTGAGCAATAAAACAACTGGCATACCCTTTGAGATTTTTTTAGGGTCTTTACTAAACTTCAGACATATGATTAAAATATTAATCCGTAATGGATTACGATCGCTGGTCAAACAAATGCCATATTCATTTGTAAACATTCTGGGTCTGACAATTGGCCTAGCCTCCGTTATTATCCTGATTCTTTGGATCTCGATAGAAACCAGTTTTGACAAATTTCACAAGGATCAGGATCGATTGTATAAGGTAGGCATGATCGTCAGAACTCCAAACCGGGAATATAACGATGCAACAATAAATGCACCGGCCGGACCTGAATATAAAAGAACCTTCCCTTCAGTTGAGCAGATGGTGAGGTTCGATCCCCGCCAGGAATCTGTAATGTACAACGACAGATTTACAATGCTTAAAATATTCTATTCAGACAGTACATTCTTTGATATGTTTTCTTTTGGTTTGATAAAGGGTGATAAATTAACCTGTCTGAATTCCCCGTCAAGTATTGTACTCACTGAGAACGCGTCAACTAAAGTGTTCGGAAAGGAAGATCCTTTAGGAAAAGTTGTCTTAATTTCAGGTAATACATTTATTGTTACGGCTATTGCCAAAGATCCTCCTGTTAATACAAGTTTGCAGTTTGATTGCATTGCTTCGCTCAGTGTGATTGTAAAGCACAGACACGTCGGTTGGGATGGCGGACTGACATGTCATACCTATTTGAAATTAGTAAAAGGGACCCAACTACCTTCTCTTGAAAAACAGATCCTTGTATATATGGATGATGCAATAAACAAGGAATGGAAACAAGTCGGTTATGCCATGCTGCCTTATCTTCAGAAGATAGGTGATGTACATCTCTATGCAGAGGCGGAAAACGAACTCGACGGAAAAGGAAATATAACGCAAGTGTACATATTTTCAGGTATCGGACTTTTAATCTTAATAATCGCATGTTTAAATTTTGTGAATATAAGCACAGCCATTTCTTTCAGAAGAACAAAAGAGGTATCTGTTAAAAAAATTTTCGGATCAGACAGGAAACATGTTATTTTCTTTTTTATATCTGAATCGGCAGTTGCTATTTTAATTTCATTGCTGATGGCCTTCTTACTGGCGAAATTACTTATTCCTCCTGCGTCTGCATTTATAGGTAACAAGATGACTTTGTCCGGAATCAGCACTTTAGGATGGTTGATTACATTTTCTTCACTTTTTCTGTTCTGTACAATCTTTGCCAGCTTTTATAGCTCTTTATATCTTTCATCAAGCAGTCCTCTCGCATTACTAAACAGTATCAACAGGGGAAAAAGGAAACAGATATCAAGGAATATTCTCGTTACAATTCAGTATACAATTTCCATTATTTTAATTATTTGTTGTGTGGTTATCTTCTCCCAAATGCGGTTCATTAATAAAAGTCAAAAGGGATTCGATGAAAAAGATGTCCTCATGGTAAATCTTAATTCAAAAACGTCAGCAACAAATGAATTAATAAAAAACAGATTTTTATCTATCCCCGGAGTATTATCTGTTTCTGTTTCAGCCGGTGGAACACCGGGGGTTGGATTCACATCAAATGGATATATGCCTGAAGGAGTTGAAAAACCAATAATGGCAGATGCAGCATACGTAGATGAAAACTATATCACGACTATGGGTATCTCTATTCTTGAGGGACGTAATTTCAGAAATCCAAAGACTGATGGAAATAAGGCAATAATCAATCAGACATTTAAGAAATTTCTGGGATGGGATAATCCTTCAGGTAAAACTATTTCAAGAAATGGTATTAAATACGAAGTTATTGGGGTGGTGAAAGACTTCAATACTTCCACTTTTCACAGCAAGATCGAGCCTCTCTTTATCTCAACTGTCAATGAAGGGGACAGATTTGATAATATTAATATTAAATACTCTCCCGCCAACCTCACCGGCGTACTTAAAAGCACTGAATCAATATTAAAGGAAATCGATCCTCAGTCTCCTTTTGAATTTGAGTTTCTTGAAGATGCCATCTCCAAAGCATATTCATCGGAGCAAAAGCTCTATATTCTATTCCTGGTATTATCGGTAATTGCTATCTTTATTTCCAGTCTTGGATTATTTGGTCTCGCGACATTCGCTACCCAGAGCAGGATAAAAGAAATCAGCATCCGGAAAATAAACGGTGCAACGATTTATGATGTCTTCAGAAAATTCAATATTGAATTACTAAAGTGGATTGTGATATCATTCATAATAGCATCACCAATCGGATATTTTGCTATGAATAAATTATGGCTCAATAGTTTTGCCTATAAAATGACGATTACTATATGGCACCTAATTTTTTCAGGATTTTTTGCCCTGGCTATTGGTCTGATTACTGTCAGCTGGGCTTCGACAAAGGCAGCACGGACTAATCCTGCACAAAACTTGCGAACTGAATAGATAATGCCAAAGAATATTAATAGAACATATCAGAATATCATTGAGATAGTAGTTCCAATACCCGGAATTGAATCGCAGGATATGTTCCCGTTATGAATCCTTATAATCTGGCGCGATAAACTCAAACCAATACCGGAACCCGATTCTTTCGTAGTGAAAAATGGCACGAATATTTTCTCAAGTGTTTCAGAATCCATACCAGGACCGTTATCCTGAACTGCAAGCACAATTCTTCCTTCAGGATTCCTGCCGGCATTAATGGATATCTCTCCTGGCTGACCCAACTGGTCAAAAGCTTCAATAGAATTTTTAACAATATTGAGAAAAACCTGTGCCAGCAATTTGTCATCCGCCATTAATGTAAGGTCTTCAGGTACTACATTTGCTGAAATTACGGGCCTGGCAATATTTTTGTTACCCTCTGAGTCAAAATTGCTGTTAACTAAAATTGTAATCCGTTCAAAAAACTCTTTTATATTAACCCTTGTAAACTCTGGTTTTGGTAATTGGGTAAGACTTCTGTAAGATTCAACAAAATGTATCAACCCTTTACCATGATCTTCTATGATATTCAGACCTCTGATAGTGTCTGAAATTATTTTAGGTGTAATTTGTTCAGGACTTCTCTGATCATCCCCAGACTTATAGAAGCCTGAAAGTGTGGAACTTAAAGAAGTAATTGGAGCCACCGAGTTCATGATTTCATGATTAAGAATCCTGATCAGTTTTTGCCATGAATCCATCTCGTGCATGTCGAGTTCACTTTTTATATCCTGCAAAGTCACTATTTTTACCTCCCTGTTCTGAATTATAATCGATTGGGAATGTACTGCAAGGCTCAGGAGGTTGTAGTTGACTTTTACATTTATCCTTTTCTGTTCTCCGGATTCAATTTTTTCGAGTAGTTCCACCAGCTTTGGATCAATATTCTTTAGTTTATTAATATGCGAAATCTGATCCAACCCAAACATTCGTTTAATTTCAGGATTTGTAAATTCAACAACACCATTTTTATAAAAAGATATTATTCCGGTTCTGATCCTCTCCATTATGCTCTTATAAAATTTCTCCTGAAGTTCGATGTTAAGCTTTGCATTCTTTAACCTGTTATTCAATTCATTAAGGCTTTTATTAAGCAACTTCTCATTTGCAAATCCAACTCCCTCCGGAAAAAATAATGACGTATCTTCATTCCTGACGGCACTAAAGAAAAATGCAAGCTTTTTATTAGTCCTGTTAAGCCATATTCCAAATAAAACAGTGATCAGCACCAGGCTAAAAAGTGAAATTATTGAATAGGTAATGTCCTTCCTGAAACTGAATGCAAAAACTAAGGCAAAAAGAATAATCCCTGCCAGATAGACAACAATAACCAGCCAAAATCTCTTATAGATCATACTTTTTCAGCTTATTATAGAGCGTCTGACGGGTAATTCCCAGTTTCGAGGCGACTATGCTTAAATTATTATCATGCTTTTTGATTGATTCAGCAATCAATTTTTTCTCCATTTCTTCAAGTGTAGTATTGTCATTTTCAACCACTCCTTTCGATGAAGTATTGAAAGAAAAGTCCGAAGGACTGAGTAATGAGGAGTCGGACAGGATTACTGCTTTTTCAATTGAATGTTGCAGTTCACGTATATTTCCCGGCCACTGGTAATTTGAAAGTTTTTCCAAAGCCTGAGTATTTATTTTCTTGCCGGGTTTATTATATTTATCGCAGTATACTCTAAGGAAGTGAAACGCCAGTACAGGAATATCATCTACTCTGTCCCTCAGAGGGGGTACTTCGATCTGGATGGTATTTATTCTGTAGAGAAGGTCTTCTCTGAACAATCCTTCGATCACCCTCGAAGAAAGAATACAATTTGTTGCACAAATTAATCTTATATCAACCGGGATCTGTCTGTTTGATCCTACCCGAACAATATATCTGTTCTGAAGGGCGCTAAGCAGTTTGGCCTGCGATTGTAAAGAAAGATTTCCAATCTCATCGAGGAAAAGCGTACCCTTATGAGCTATTTCAAATTTACCTGAACGGTCTTCCTTTGCATCAGTAAACGCACCCTTTACGTGACCGAACATTTCACTTTCAAACAGGGTTTCTGTAATAGAACCCATATCCACACCAACCATAAGTTCATTACTCCTTTTTGAAAGATTGTGGATTTCCCTGGCAACCAGCTCTTTCCCTGTACCATTTTCTCCTGTTATCAGGACATTGGCATCTGTTCCCGCTACTTTCCTGACAATGTTCATCACATTAATCATTGTTGGAGATGCGCCCAGGACTATCTTTTCTTCGCTTCTTTTTATTTCTTTTTTAAGGAACTGATTATCATTCTTAAGGATGAGTGCTTCCTTTCTTGAAGTTCTCAGTTTCCAGGCTGCATTTATTGTTGCCAGTAGTTTTTCGTTATCCCATGGTTTGAGAATGAAGTCGATTGCTCCTTCTCTAAGAGCCTTAACAGCAAGTTCCACATCGCCATAAGCAGTTATCATAACAACACTTATATTGTTGTCATGTTTCAGTATCTCTTTCATCCAGAAAAGACCCTCATTTCCTGAATTAACACCTGCCTGAAAATTCATATCGAGCAGCACAATATCTATTTCATTCTGCTCCAATACTTCATGTATTCTCTTGGGACTGCTGATAGTAATAAGTTTTTCTACCTCGTACTGCAACATCATTTCAAGTGCACTTATAACACTCTTGTTGTCATCTACAATCAGAAGAGTTCCCTTTATCATATGTCCATTTTTTATCAAAATACTGAAATATAATAATATCTATCAAATATGTGTCAAATAATTAGACACATTATTATCAATTATTTCTTTCTGATAAAATAGGCGGAAGATTGTTAAAGAAGCTGTATCAGGAGATTACCTTCGGTGAGCTCGCATTCTGCTCGGTTCCTCGCTTGCGCTCGGAATGATATTGTCTGTATGGGGTAACATTAGAAAGCAGAGGCGGTTCGCACTGCAAACCGCCTCTGCTTTCCCCTCACCTTAATTGAACTGTCATTCCGAATGGAGCCGCCGAAAGGCGGAGAAATGAGGAATCTCCCATCGAAAGGAAAATTAATGAAATGAGAGAGTGAATATGAATGAATTTTTATCCATGATTCCCAATACTCACATTAACTTTTAAACCTTTTATTCATATTTCAAAGTATCAACCGGATTCGAATTTGCGGTCTTATTCACCTGAAAACTGACAGTCAGGAATACGAAAACGGCAGATACCAAACCAGCCAAAACAAAAACCCAAAGATTGATATTGCTATGATATTCAAAATTTTGCAGCCACTTGATCATCAGGATATATGCAACCGGGAATGCCAGGAAAATTGATATTGATACAAGATACACGAATTCAACAGACAGTTTGGTCAGTATATCAGCAGGGGTTGCTCCCATGACCTTCCTGATACCAATTTCTTTTGTCTTTTTCTCCGCATTTATCATCGACATTCCGAAAATCCCGAGTAATGCAATAAAAAGTGTCAGACCTGAAAAGAGCATTAATATCTTTCTAAACCGGCTGTCTTCGCTATATAATTCATCTGTTGAGTCACTCAGAAATGTATACTCAAATGGCTTTTCTACAGCAAACTCATTCCAGATCCCTTTGATGAATTCAATTGATGATGCCCGATCACCGGTACTTAGTTTTATCAAAAGTGTTCTCACCCCCTGTGGATTAAACTGCATTAGCATGGGAGGAATTTTCTTTTGAAATGAGTGAATATGAAAATCCTCAACAACACCTATTATAGTTCCAAAAGCTAACTTCGTACCTATTGGATTATCGATCCCTAATGCTTCAACAGCGCTCCTGTTAATTATTACGTTCCCGGCATCACTTCCCATATCCTCGGAAAAGTCTCTGCCTTCCAGAAGTTTTAATCCGACGGTATTCACAAAATTATAATCCACCATCAGTCCTTCGACGTTGACAATCCTGGATTTATCGTCAACTCTTGGCAATCCTATTGTCATTGTATTTCCATTGGGCAGGGCCCACATTGATCCCGTCACGTTTTCAATTTTAGGAGATGATTTGATTTTATTTTTAATTATCTCATAGTTTTTCCTGACACCTTCGTCAATTAGATTTACACTAACGACATTACTTGTTTTGAAACCAAGATCGCTCGATTTGAAATATTTTATCTGAGCGTAAATAGTACCCGTACAGATTATTAAAATTATAGAAATTGTAAGCTGAAAGATGTTAAGCGCTTTAGTAAAAAATGATTTGCCCGATCCTGTTCCAGTAGTTCTTTTAAGAATATCAACCGGATTTGAACTGAGAATCCTGACCGCAAGGTATATCCCGGAACCAACTCCTATTATAGTTGTGACAATGATCAAACCCAGGGTGAAGCGCCAGTTTTCAATATAATTTATTGTAAGCAGCTTATTAAAGAGAGGTTGGCTGACATAAGGGAGCCCCAATTCGGTTATTGATATTCCAAATGGAAGAGCGAGAAGCGAAATAAAAATAGTTTCGCCCAATATCTGCCTGATAATTAATAACCTGCCTGCTCCTGCTGTCATTCTGAGGCCAAATTCTTTTAACCTTTGTTCAGATCTTGATGTTGATAATAATACATAGTTGAAACTTGCTGTTAACATCAGAAGTACTGCAATTATCGAATAGATGTAAATATTTCTGAGGCTCCCTCGGGGAGTATTTCCCCCCTGTATATTATCGGAATGAAAATAAATTGCTTTATAGGGCTGCAAATTAAATTTCATCCTGGAAGGTTCCTTATCGAAGTGCTTTCCTTCATAGCCGGCCATTATTGTCTCCAGATATTCAGGTTTATAATTATCGGGAAATAATACCAGAGTAGTGAAGAAAAAACCCATGGGCCAGCTGTTGGCATAGAATTCAGGACCATTTTTTTCCCCGGAAGTACTAATAACAAGTTTATCCAGTTGCTTAAAGGCTATATCAATATTTATTATTATTTCAGGTTTGAATGTTGAAGTAACCGGCAAATCCTTAATTAGTCCGGTAACTGTAAGATTGTATGTATCACCACTATTAACCAAAATCAGGAGTTTCCCCAACGGGGATATATTACCAAAGTATTTTTTTGCGATGGCTTTTGTTATCACAACCGAATTAGGTTCTTTCAGGAAGTTTTCCTTATTCCCTTCCATAACGTTAAAAGAAAGTATATTAAATAACTCATTATCTGCACAATAAACACTTTTTTCATAAAATACTTTATTGTCATATTTTATACTTGTATTGCTTAAATTAAAATATCTTGCCACTTTAAATGTTTCAGGAATATCAGTGCGAAGTGTTGTCCCAAGAATATAAGGTGTAGTTGGAAATACCATTCCGGGAGTCAAAAGTTCCTGATTAATCTGATAAATACGGCTCAGAAACTTGTTGTGTTTGTCGTACCTCAGTTCTGTTGAGACATACAATAGCAGAATAAATGTACCGGCCAATCCTACTGAAAGGCCTGTCAGGTTAATTATTGAATACATCTTCTGTCTTATGAAGTTCCTAAGGACCAGTCTTAAATTAAATTTCATCATGATTCAAAGTTTTATCAATATCGTGTAACAATAAATACCAATTATGCCTAGCTTATATACAACCTTGATGCCAATCTCCTAACATTCTAATAAAGTGAGGCATACAAATTTTCAGAAGAATAGCATGAGTAATTTCTTTCCAATACTCTGAGTAATTATTACACAATAATTTGTATATTTCGTGCCATAAAAAGAGATAACCGTAGGCTCATTTCGAAACAAGCATTCTCCAATATATATTACAAAGAAAGGTTACTTTTTAATCTGTCCCTTTCTGTAAAATCAGAATTATGAAGAACAAAGGAAGAATATTAATAGTTGATGACAATGAAGAGATATTAATTGCTTTGAAATTATTTCTCTCAAATCATTTTGAAATTGTAGATATTCAGAAGAATCCTGACACCATTCCTGAAATAATTCATCACCAAAGCTATGATGTAATTATTCTTGATATGAATTTTTCCGCGGGTGTAAATACCGGCAATGAAGGAATCTATTGGATGAAAAAGATTCTGGAATACGACCCGCTTGCAATAATATTGTTTGTTACAGCTTATGGGGACATAGAGCTGGCTGTTAATTCCATTAAGGAGGGAGCGACAGATTTTATCCAGAAGCCCTGGGATGATGAAAAACTGCTGGTTACACTTCTGACAGCTGTCAAATTAAGAAAATCTAATCTGGAGATAAAGAAGCTCAGGAATAAACAAATTCATCTTAGTGAAAATATCAATAAGTCATTTAACATGTTTGTTGGTAATTCACCGGAGATGCAAAAGGTGATTAAAACAATCTCTAAAGTTGCCGGAACGGAAGCAAATATTCTTATCCTTGGTGAAAACGGCACAGGAAAGGAGCTTATCGCGAGAGAGATTCATAAACAATCATTAAGGTACGGCGAAGTTTTTATAAATGTCGATTTGGTTTCTTTCAATGAGGGGATATTTGAGAGTGAATTGTTCGGACATATGAAAGGCGCTTTCACAGACGCGAAAGAAGATAGGGCGGGAAGATTTGAAATAGCCTCGGGAGGCACACTTTTTCTGGATGAAATAGGGAACCTGACTTTATCAATGCAGACAAAGCTTCTTGCTGCACTTCAAAACCGTGAAATATTCCGGATTGGATCAAACAAATCAATACCTATCGATATAAGATTAATCTCAGCAACCAACAAACCGTTAATTGACATGATTTCTGCCAATACTTTCAGAGAGGACCTACTTTACAGAATCAATACTATACAAATTTTGCTTCCGCCATTGAGGAACAGGGTTGAGGATATCCCATTATTAGTCAATCATTTTCTGGTGATGTACGGCGAAAAGTATAATAAACATGAGTTGAAAGTTTCAAATAAGGGAATGGATGCTTTACTTAAATACAGTTTTCCGGGAAATGTCAGGGAACTTGAACATATGGTTGAAAAAGCAGTTATTCTTTGTGAATCAGGTATATTGAAACAAGAGGATCTATTTTTTCAGCAAAGAATTTCCCATGTTTCCAACAAAAAGTCATTAGACCTGGAAATGAATGAAAAGCAACTTATTTTAGAAGCTTTGGAAAAGCATAAAAACAATTATACTAAGGCCAGTATTGAGCTGAGTATAAGCCGAAAAACACTTTATAATAAAATTAGGAAATATGGCTTTTAATCGTTTTTTCAGAATTGTAATTTTACAGGCAGTTTTACTTGCCGTCACAGGAACATTTTTTTTATGGACCATGATCCAGGATTATCTGTTAATTACAAAATTCACTATTGGATTTATCTGGTTACTTGAGATTATATTACTTATCCATTATCTGACGAGAACTAACCGCGGGCTTGATAATTTTCTGAAATCGGTTAAATATCTTGATCCTGTCAGAGGAGTTACTGAAGGGGATAAGTCATTTGACCATTTAAACCTGACATATAATGAGATAATTGATACAATCCTGAAGGTAAAAATTGAAAAAGAAGCAGAACATCATTACTTTCAGAATACAATTGAACATGTAGGTATCGGATTGATATCTTTTAATGAGGCGGGCCAAATTGAGCTATTTAATAAGGCTGCCAGAGAGTTATTCAGAGTTGAATTTGTAAGCAATATTCATGAGTTGAACAAATCAATACCGGGTATTTCAGAGCAGTTTTTTTCGCTGAAACAAAGGCATTCTAAAATGATAAAAGCTGTTTCAGGCGATGAAATACTGAAATTATCAATCAGAAAAACAGTTTTTAAGATACAGGATAATACAGTTAACCTGGTGTCACTTCAGAACATTCGAACTGAACTTGAAGAAGAAGAAATTGAAGTTTGGAAAAAATTAATAAGTGTACTTACACACGAAATTATGAATTCGGTTGCACCTATAAAATCACTGACAAATACAATGATAAAAATATTTGAAAAGAACAGATTTTCAGAAGCGGAAAAGGAATCTAAATATAATGATGATACCTTAATGGCTTTAAAGGCTATCCAGAAAAGAAGCAAAGGACTTTTGAGTTTTGTTGAAATCTATAAAAATCTGGCAAAGATACCAAAACCAGTTTTTCAGGACATAGAACTGAAGAGTCTTTTACATGAAATTATAATCCTGATGAATAGCGAATTGCAATCATCTGACATTATATTATCTACAGAAGTAAAACCCGATAATCTTAAACTTACAGCAGATGAAAAATTGATTACCCAGGTAATTATTAATCTGATTAAAAATTCCATCGAGTCAATTAATAATAAGAAGAATGGGAAGATCGGGATAAAGGCCTTCATATCTCCTCAATCTGAAACAAATATACAGGTAATTGACAATGGGTCAGGAATAGCTGCTGATTTAATTGACAAGGTTTTTATCCCTTTCTTTACTACCAAAGAGCATGGTTCGGGTATAGGACTAAGCCTGTCACGCCAGATAATGAAGCTTCATGGAGGCTCAATTTCGGTTTTCTCAAAACCGGGAAAAGAGACAGTGTTTTTATTAACATTTTAATAATCCTGAACTTTTATTTTGCCGACTTTTTTACATCCAGAATATTATCAGGAATTTTATCTATGGAACAAATTTTAATATTGCGATAAAATATTTCGGCACCTTCGGATTCAAACTGAATTTTCCCTTTAGTCAATGGAATCTCTTTATTACCTTCAAGCTGACGTGAATTATGAAGTATCATATTAACAACTCCATTTACTATATGCACACTGGTACTTCCATAACAATATAAGTCAATTGTATTCCATTCTCCTGAAGGTTTTTCCGCGTCAGGGTATTTTTGGCAGTTTCGCCCATTCGGGCTGACAGTACTAAAAATAAAAATATCTCCATCCTTATTATAAACATAGGTACTATCGTTTTCCTTTTTTGCCATTACATCAAAAACAGCTCCTGCACAGGCCCAGTAATCTCCGCAATCTCCTTCCTCTATCTGAAACTCATGGGAACGCATCCAGAATCCGCCATCTGCACCCTGAGGTCCCACTGCATAATACATTAAGCCACTATCTTTCTTCCCTTTTTTACTTGGAGGCCATTTTAATTGTCCCCACTTAAATTGCAATTGCAGATGATAATTTTCAAATTCCATAATTGTTGAGATTCCACCAAATTGTTCACCTGAAATCCTCATCACTTTTTCGCCTCCCATCTCAATAACACTAAAGACTTTGGCTGGATCAATATTGAGCCCTGTTGGAATTGTATCCCATTTGTTCAGAATTGTATCGTATTTAGGTCCCAGATAGGTATTCCAACCAGTTAAGTCTTTCCCATCAAAAAGAGACTTCCACTTGTAATTTTCTGATGATTGGTTTAAGCAACTACCTAGAAAGAAAAGTAACAATATCGCTTTTGACAAGTTTTTATAATACATGGCATATAGGTTATTATTATAGTCTGTCCCTTCAAGGAACACATCTAAGATAGTTTTTTTTCTTTTTCAAAGTTATTAATGCAACGTTATTCTAAGTTTCACGTCTTTATAACAAATAAGGTAAATGAAGAAAGAATAATAAGTGTTCAGGGAAACCACTAATAAGCAAAACCATGACAGTAAAATTAAATGCAAACGAAGTTGTTCTGAAGGCCGGAGATACAAACCAGGTAATAAACAACAATACGATTGAAGGTAAATTGATAGTAACAAATCAGAGGATTTATTTCAAAACTCTGAATGAAGAGACAGAAAAATTCAATCTCGAAATCCTATTTGACAACATTCGTGAAGTAATATTTTACAGTAAAGGATTGTTATTTGGAATCAAAGGATTAAATGTTGTAACAAGGGATGGCAAATGCCATAGTTTCCCATTAAAGAAACGAGATGAAATAGGACAACTTATCAATAGAATGTACTAGAGCCCTTTCATTCACTATATATATTGCTACATTAAATCAAAAAAAATCCTGCAATTGCGGGATTTTTTTTACTCATATCTCAGTGAATCAACAGGATTCCTCAGAGCAGCCTTTCCAATCTTAAAAATAATTGTAAGTATTGTTGCCACAATCATTATTGAAGCCGCCAGTATAAGTATCCCTGGCTTTATCTGAACAAAGTAGTCCCAGATACTGTCTAATAACATAATCGACATGTAATATCCTCCTGTACATCCAATCAAAGAAGCAATTATAAGTACAACCAGGAATTTCCTGCTCACCAGGTACATGATTAAAGGAACAGGAGCTCCCTGTATCTTTCTTATACCCATTTCTTTTGTGCGTCTTATAATATCTAGAGATACCAGGTTATACATACCAATAAGTGACAATAAAGTAGCTGCTATGGCAAGGAAAACATTTACTTTAAGGATGCTGTTGTTTATTGCCTTTTCCTGTTGCATGGTATCTTCCTGGAACATTCCTCCAAAAATGAAATTTGTAGCCTGGCTTTTCCATTTCAGCCTTAAATAATCCAGAACTCCCGGCAGATCTTTAGGTTCAGCTCTTATTGCTAAAACATTGTATTTCTCATTTGAGGATAATCTGAGCATAGTAGGATTAATCTTCTGCCAGAGCCCGCTGATATAAAAATCTTTCACCACCCCTACTACGGTAAACCTTGTTGTGTCATAAAGTGTAACAGTCATTCCAAGTGCCTCTTTCCATCCGAAATCATTGACCATTTTCTGATTTATAATAATAGATTTATTCGTAAGGTCTGCCTCAGCCCTCGACTTATCAAACAGGCGACCCTCAACAAGTCGCAGACCCATGGTTGAAGCGTATTCCGGACCAATATCCATGACATCCACTTCCAGCTTCTTTACCGCATCCTTTATCGGTCTCCGGTAGGTCCCAAATCCAATATGGTTTTGAGTACCTTCAGCAGAGATTATCTTCGGATTCGTAAGGATTTCATTCCTGAAAGAGGTACTTAACTCCGGCGCAACAGGCATAACAATCAGTTTATCCCTGTCATACCCGAGATCTAATGTCCTCTGATAAACAGCATTCTTGGAAAAAACCAGACCCAAAACCAGGGCCATTACAGATATAGAAAACTGGAGTGCAAGAAGCACAGAGGATAATTTTCCTGCCCCTCTGAAAGGCGAGGCTCCTTTTAAAACATTAACAGGGCTGAAAGAACTTACATACATTGCAGGATAAACACCCGCCAAAAACCCTGTAAGCGACAGAAGCAAAAGGAGAAATATCCAGAAGAAAATATATTTGGTGAAGGTAAGTTCAATTTTCATATAATCCCATAGACTGCTGTAAGCTGGAACCAGGAATTCAGCCAAAATGATCCCGACTAATAATGCCAGGAAGCAAATAATCAGGGTTTCTAACATGAATTGAGCCACCAGTTGCCTTCTTTGTCCGCCAAAAGTTTTCCTTAAACCAATCTCTTTTAATCTTTTGCTGAATGTTGCTATTGAGGTATTGGCAAAATTGAAGCATGCAATTAATAGAATAAAAAGAGCCATTACCGGTGGAGCCATCAGAGCAGCTGGATGAAGAGAGGGAAATAGTCCTGAAGACCATGTAGTTCGAGTATTTGAACCAACCTCCTTCAAGGGAACAAGGGAAAACCTTGTAATCCGGAAATCTTCTCTTGCACGGTTTTGTACCGGGACATAATTCTTCAAAGATTTAGTGATTGAAGGAAGCAGAGATTTGTCAGGAACCTGTATAAAAAGGACTGTTGTGAGGTTTTTCCAGTCTGCATCACTCCAATTCCACATCAACTTGAAATTGTCATAGTGTGAAAGAATATCAATCCTGAAACTTGAGTTTTCAGGCAGATCTGCAAAGACTGCACCGACTGTATATGTAAATTCCTTGTTATTATCATTTACAATTGATATAGTTTTTCCGATGGGGTATTCCTTTCCAAACAATTTGTCTGCCATCGTACTGCTTACCAGGATATTTGCCTGGTTTTCAATTGATTTCTTATCTCCTACGACAATAGGAAATGTGAATATATCAAGAAATTCAGGATCAATATAGGAGATCTGGGTAGGAAAGATATTCAACCCTTCTTTGACTGGTGAACCTGTTCGCATCAATCGTGCTGCTTTCTCGATACCGGGAATATCCTTTTTTACTTCCAGGCCGAGAGTTGCAGGAACTATCCCATATTCCTGGTCCCTTCCCTCCATATCCCTGAAACTGTTAATCCGGTATATCTTGTCGAAATTTACATGTGTCCTGTCAAATTCATAATTGAACATATGGTTGAAAAAAGCCACAATGCAAACAGAAAGTGCGATTCCCAGTCCAAGAATATTTATTAGTGTAAATATTCTGTTTTTCAGTAAATTCCTGAAAGTAACCAGCAGATAATTTCTAAACATATTCTATCAATCAAGGGTAATCAAATAATTATTTATCAGGGTTATTCAATGTCGTTTAATTAAGCCCTGAAGATCTGATTTTGTAAATATATTTAATTTCAATTATTTAATAAAATAATGTCAATAAACTAAATCTAAGGTGCAGAGCACCGCAAAATTATTCATACTTAAGTGACTGCGCCGGATTTATACTTGCTGCTCTCAATATACGATAACTTATTGTAAGAATTGCAATTCCGAGGGCAATTGTAAGGCCTGCAATAAAACTGAAAGCACTAAGTGATATCCTGTAATAGAAGTTCTCTAACCATTTTGCCGCTACAAAGTAAATTATTGGAAAGGCAATTAGAGCTGATATTGATATAAGAATTATAGCCTCTTTTGAAATAACACCATATATACCGGTAACACTTGATCCCATAGCCTTTCGCACTCCAATCTCCTTGGTTCGTTGTTCCACAGCAAATGAAGTGAGTCCGAAAAGGCCCAGCGAAGCAATGAATACTGCAAGTATTGAAAAGATCACCGCCATCCTTGCATTCTGTTTTTCTGCAATATACATCTGTTCAAAATCCTTATCAACAAAATAGTACTCCAAAGGTTTGTTTCCTGTAAACTCTTTCCATCTGCTTTCAATCGCGCTGATCGTTTTTGAATAATTCCCGGCCGACAACTTTACAGACAAATATCCCCCTAAAATGTTATCAGTTTTAAGGATGAACAAATATGGACCTATTTGATTATGAAGTGATTTGAAATTGAAATTTTTCACTACCCCTATTACCTGCAAATAATTTTTACCATTCGGATCTCCAGGCTGCGTGAATCTGGTCTTTTCAAGGTCGGTAATCCCAAAATTCTTAACAGCACTTTCATTGATCACACATGCCTGCTGGTCAGTGGTAAATGATTTATTAAAGGTTCTTCCGGAAACCAGGGTTATTCCATAGGTTTCCAGATAGTTATAATCGATAAAGTTGGTCTCTAAATCCAGGAGCTCATTATTCCCTCCCTCCATCTTATAAGCAGCGGTTCTGTTGTTGCGCCCTGGAACAGCCGTAGAGCTGACAATATTTATAACGCCGGGGATTCCCTTTATAGTCTCCTTAAAGGAGGTTATCTTTGTCCCCAAAGCTCCCGCTTTATTAATTACTAAAATCTGTTCCTTGTTGAATCCCAGATCTTTATTCAGCATATATTTTATCTGCCGGTACATAATTATTGTTCCGACAATGAGTAGAATTGAAACAGCAAACTGGAAAATTACCAGCACTCTCCTTAGAAGACCGTTCTGCATACTGCTTTTTACTCTTCCCTTTAATACTTCATAGGGATTGAAAGCTGAAAGATATAGTGCAGGATAGCTTCCTGAAAGAAAACCAACTACCAGGGTAAAAAGAATCAGAAATGGAATTATGTACCAGCTGGCAAACAGATTAAGAGCCAGTTTTGCTCCGATCAGATTGTTAAAATACGGAAGTGCGATTTTAATAAAAATGAGGGCAATAATCAAAGAAATAAATGAGAGGATGAAAGATTCTGTCAGGAATTGGAAAATAAGCATACCCCTTGTGGAACCACCGACTTTTTTGATACCTACTTCTTTCGCTCTCCTTGATGCCTGCGCAGTTGACAGGTTCATGAAATTAATCGCAGCAATTAATACAATAAGTATGGCTAAACTGCCCAATATCTTCAGATACTTTGGATCACCTGCTTCTTTAAATTGCTGCTGAATTGAAGGATCAAGATGTATATCCGAAAGGTTTTGCAAAGAATACCTGTATTTGTTTCCCTGGGCAAGAAAATCATTTAACGATATACCCATATATTTCTGGACTTCAGGTCCTACATTCTTTTTAATCAATTCGGGAAATTTTTCAACTACTGTTACATAGCTGGAATTTGGTTTTAATAAAAGATAAGTGCTGAAACTATTGCTAAACCAGATTGGATCATTTGACTCCGGATTAGTCATAAATGAAGAGATAATGCTGGCTTCAAAATGAGAATTTTCAGGTAAATCGGCCATCACTCCTGATATTGTGTATCTCACAGTATCTGACCCTAATTTCAATGTTTTATCAATCGGGTTCTCGTCCCCGAAATATTTTTTTGCAGTTGAGCTCGAGAGAACAACTTTTCGTGGAGCATTAAGAAGATTTCCAGCATCACCTTTTATAACAGGTATTGAGAAGAAGTTAAAGAAGGAGGAATCTGCTTCAACCAGGTGCTCCTCGGTAAAAGTCTGATTATTATACTCAACTTCAGTAGGTCCTATCCTGTTCATTCTCAGAAAACTCTCAATCTCAGGATATTCTTTCAGCAAAGTGGGACCCATAACTGCTGGACTAAATGATATATTAAAATCCTTCCCTTCAAGATTCGCGTTAAAAATCACCCTGAAAATTCTCTCTTTCCTGGTATTAAATTTATCATAGCTTGCTTCATTCATTACGTAAAGCGCAATAAACAAGCTGCAAGCAATACCAATGGAAAGTCCAAGGACATTTATAATGATGTATGAACGCTGTCTTTTAAAAGACCTTAAACTATGCTTTATCAGATTTTTAAGCATGATAATTAAATATAATGGAAATTTACAGACACTGTTCTTTGGTATTAAACTCGCCTACTCATATTTGAGTGACTGGGCGGGATTAACTCTTGCTGCTCTCATTATCCGATAGCTGATAGTCAGTATTGCGACACCCAGAGCGATGCTTAACCCGGCAATAAAACTGAAAACTCCAAGGTTAATTCTATAATAGAAGTTCTCCAGCCATTTACTGGCGATATAGTAAATTAATGGCCAGGCAATCAGAGCTGAAATTGAAACCAGGATAATCACCTCCCGTGATATTACGATATAAATACCTGTGATTGAAGAGCCCATAGCTTTTCTGACTCCAATCTCTTTAGTACGTTGTTCGACTGTAAATGATGTAAGTCCGAAAAGACCAAGAGCGGCTATAAAGATTGCAAGGATTGAAAAGATCACTGCCATCTGGGCATTCTGCTTTTCCTGAATATACATTTTTTCGAAATCCTCATCGACAAAGTAATATTGTAATGGATTATCTGGTACAAACTCTTTCCATTTGTTTTCAATGTCTTTAATGGTTTTAGAAAAAGCCTGGGCAGATAACTTTATTGTCAAATATTCCCCCATCATTTCATCAGTTTTGAAACAGAGGATATATGGTCCTATCTTATTTCTCATCGATTCAAAACAGAAATCCTTAACAACTCCGATAACAGGTATGTAAGTTTTGGTTTTTGATTCGCGTGGAGCCATGAATCTTGCCTTTGCAACGTCACTTATTCCAAATTCCTTTATAGCACTTTCATTGATCAGACAAGCTTGTTGATCGGTACTAAATGATTCATTAAAAGGTCTTCCTGATACAATTGTTATACCATAAGTTTCAAGGTAGTTTTTATCGACCCAGTTAGTCTGCATCAGGAAGGTTTCGTCTTTCCTGCCTTCCATCGTATAACTGAACTTATTATTGTTATGACCCGGGACGCCAGTAGAGCTGGCAATATTAATTACACCCGATATTGCTTTTACAGCATCTCTGAATGATGGGACTTTTGTTCCCAGCGCTCCTGCCCTGTTTATGACAATTAATTGCTCCTTATTAAATCCTACATCTTTGTTCAGCATATATTTTATCTGCCTGTACATTACCAGTGTACCAATAATCAAAAGAATTGAAACAGCAAACTGAAAAACAACCAGTATTCTCCTCAGCCCACCGTTTTGTCCGGCATTTTTCATTTTTCCCTTCAGTATCTCATAAGGACTGAAGGAAGATAGAAAGAAGGCAGGATAGCTTCCGGCAAGTAAACATACAAATAGACAGAGAAGAATGAGAAGTGGAATAGTGTACCAGTTGGTAAAGATGTTAAGTAACAGCTTTGCACCCAACAGATTATTAAAATACGGAAGGGTTATTTTGATAAATACCAGGGCAATTATCAAAGAAATAAATGAGAGAATAAAAGACTCTGAGAGGAATTGCATTATTAGCATACCTTTTGTAGAACCGCCTATCTTTTTAATTGCAACTTCTTTCACCCTTCTGGAAGCCTGGGCCGTTGACATATTCATAAAATTAATTGCAGCTATTAAAATAATAAGTACAGCTATACTCCCGAATATCTTCAGATATTTTGGATCACTTGCTTCTTTAAACTCCTGTTGGATTGAAGGATCAAGGTGGATATCATTAAGACTCTGCAGATAGTACCTGTATTTGTTTCCCTGTGCGGCGAAATCACTTAGGGATATTCCCATAAATCGCTGGACTTCCGGTCCTACATACTTAATTAACAATTCAGGAAATTTTTCATTCACAGTGATATAACTTGAATTTGGTTTTAATAGCAGGTAGGTACTTAAATTGTTATAGATCCATATCTGATTACCTGATTTAGGGTCGGTCATAAATGAAGTGAGGATGTTAGCCTTAAAATGAGAATTATCAGGGATATCTGCCATAACTCCGGCAATTATATATCTAACAGTGTCACTCCCTATTTTAAGCGTTTTATCAATCGGATTTTCATCACCGAATATTCTTTTTGCATATGATGCAGATAATACTGCCTTATGGGGAGCATTCAAAAGGTTTTTGGGATCTCCCTTTAATACAGATATTGAAAAGAAATTAAAAAAGGATGAATCCGCTTCAACCCAATGTTCTTCAGTAAAAGCCTTATTATCATACTCAACAACTGTAGGTCCGCCTTTAGTCATTCTCAGGAAATCCTCAACTTCAGGAAATTCTCTGACCAAAGTAGGTCCTATAATGGATGAGGCTGAGGCAAGAGTAACTTCCTGACCTCCTATTTTGCCATTAAGAATCAGTCTGAATATTCTGTCTTTTTTAGTATTGAACTGATCATAACTTAATTCATTGATTACAAATAGAGCAATGAGAAGGCTGCAGCCAATTCCTATAGAAAGGCCAAAAATATTTATAAGGATATAGGTACGTTGTCTTTTAAAAGACCTTAAACTATGCTTAATCAGGTTTTTGAACATAATAATGATGTATAAGGGTAATTTACTTACTCTCTTGTTGGATCCTAAAGTCTCCTACTCATATTTGAGTGATTGTGCAGGGTTTACTCTGGCTGCGCTTAAAATCCGGTAACTGATTGTAAGAATAGCAATACCAAGCGCAATAGCAAGTCCGGCTACAAAACTAAACACACCAAGGTTTATTTTATAGTAGAAATTCTCCAGCCATTTACTGGCAATATAATAGATTAATGGCCAGGCAATTATTGCTGAAATTGATACAAGGATTATGACTTCTCTTGATATAACAAAATAAATTCCGGGAATTGAAGAACCCATTGCCTTTCTTACTCCTATCTCCTTGGTTCGTTGTTCTACGGTAAATGATGTAAGTCCGAAAAGACCAAGAGCCGCAATAAATATGGCAAGGATTGAGAAGATCACGGCCATCTGTGCATTCTGTTTTTCCTGAATGTACATCCGTTCAAAATCCGCATCAACAAAGTAATACTGAAGAGGATTATTTTCAGTGTATTCTTTCCATTTGTTTTCAATTTCAGCTATAGTTTTTGCATAATTCTGTGCCGATAACTTTACTGATAGATATCCCCCTATCATCTGGTCCTTTTTCATGTTGAATATATATGGACCGATTGGATTACGGAGAGATACGAAATTGAAATTCTTTACGACTCCGATCACTTGCAGATATTTTGCATTACTTGAATCTCCCGGGGTTATAAATCTTGTCTTTTCAATATCTTTTATCGCAAAGTTCTTAATTGCTGTTTCGTTTACCAGGCATGCTCCCTGATCAGTTGAATGTGATTTGTCAAATGGCCTTCCTGACTCAATAGTCATCCCATAGGTTGCAATATAATCTTCATCGACAAAGTTGGTTTGCATCAGGAAAGTTTCGTCTTTTCTTCCTTCCATCATATAACCACTATTACTGTTTTCCCTTCCCGGGACAGCAGTGGAAGATGCAATATTTATAACCCCGGAGATTCCCTTGACAGCTTCTTTAAAAGACTTCATTCTTGTTCCCAGAGCTTCCGTCCTGTTTATAACAATTAATTGCTCTTTATTGAATCCGACATCTTTATTGAGCATATATTTTATCTGCCTGTACATAACCATTGTACAAACAATCAACAAAATGGAAACTGCAAATTGAAAAACAACCAGCACCCTTCTGAGCCTTCCGTTTTTCATACTGTTTTTTACGCTTCCTTTTAGCACTTCATAAGGATTAAAAGAGGAAAGGAAGAAAGCCGGATAGACTCCTGACAGAAAACCGACAACAACTGAGAAAAGAATCATTACAGGAATGGTATACCAGTTTTTCAAAAGATTTAATTTCAATGTTGCACCCAAAAGATTATTGAAATAGGGAAGAGTCACTTTGATTATAAGTAAAGCAATTAACAGTGAGATAAATGAAAGTATAAATGATTCTGAAAGGAACTGAGTTATAAGCATCTCTCTTGAAGAGCCACCAATCTTTTTAATGCCTACTTCTTTGGCTCTTCTGGCAGACTGGGCAGTTGAAAGATTCATGAAATTAATAGCCGCAATTAAAATAATTAGTATTGCAATACTGCCGAATATTTTCAGATATTTCGGATCGCTGGGCTGCTTAAACTGTTGTTGGATCAACGGATCGAGATGAATGTCAGTTAGATTCTGGCAATAAAACCTGTATTTGTTTCCCTGGGCAGCGAAATCAGCAATCGATATCCCCATAAATCGCTGGATTTCCGGTCCAACATATTTAATTAATAACTCGGGAATCTTTTGATCTACAGTTGTATAGCTTGATTTTGGTTTTAATAACAGATAAGTACTTAGACTGTTGTTTAGCCATATTGGGCTCTTTGACAAAGGGTTAGTCATAAATGAGGAGATGATATTGGCTTCAAAATGCGAATTTTCCGGTACGTTGGCCATTACTCCTGAAACAGTATATCGTGCTGAGTCGGATCCAATCTTAAGAGGTTTGTCAATCGGGTTTTCATTGCCAAATATTTTTTTTGCCATCGATTCCGATAAAACAACTTTCCGTGGAGCATTAAGAAGATTTTTTGGATCACCTTTAATTACAGGAATTGAAAAAAAATTGAAAAAGGAAGAATCCGCCTCAATCATATGCTCCTCAGTAAAGGTCTGGTTATTGTATTCAACTATTGTGGGTCCTCTTCCGGTCATTCTGAGATAATCCTCAACTTCCGGAAATTCCTTTGCCATCGTAGGGCCCATAGCCGATGAGGTATAGGCTGCAGTTAGCTCCTGACCTCCTATTTTCCCATTGAGTATCAATCTGACAATCCGGTCCTTCTTTACATTAAACTTATCATAACTGGCTTCATTTATTACAAAGATTGCAATAAGAAGGCTGCAGGCAATTCCGATTGAGAGGCCAAGAACATTGATAATGATATACGCACGTTGTCTTTTAAAAGATCTTATACTGTGCTTGATAAGGTTATTGAACATGATAATTGTATATATAACGGAAATTTGAAATCAATTTATTCAGTGCCATCTTTTCCTACTCATATTTGAGTGACTGCGCGGGATTTACACTCGCTGCTTTAAGGATACGATAACTTATTGTAAGAATTGCAATTCCGAGGGCAATAGTCAGTCCTGCAATAAAGCTGGAAGCGCTGATTGATATCCTGTAATAGAAGTTTTCCAACCACTTTCCTGCAGCATAGTAAATTATTGGCCAAGCGATTAGGGCCGATATTGATACAAGAATTATTACCTCTTTTGAAATCTCAGCATAAATGCCTGGAATAGTAGAACCCATTGCTTTTCTGATCCCAATTTCTTTTGTCCGTTGTTCTACAGTAAATGATGTGAGTCCATAGAGTCCAAGAGCTGCTATGAAGATTGCAAGAATAGAAAAGATTACAGCCATCTGGGCATTCTGTTTCTCTTGCTTATACATAAGTTCAAAATCCGCATCAACAAAATAATACTGCAACGGGTTATTTGATACGAACTCTTTCCACTTATCTTCAATAGCACCTATAGTTTTAGAATAATTCTGACCTGATAATCTTACAGTTATATATCCCCATAGCATTTTATCATTCTGAAATTTAAGTATATATGGACCAATCGGGTTACGCAGTGATTCATAATTAAAGTTCTTCACAACACCTATAACAGGTAAATAATTTATTTTCCCTGAATCACGAGGTTCCATGAATCTGGTCTTTTCAATATCAGTAATCTTAAAATCCTTACGGGCACTTTCATTAATAATACAGGCATCCTTATCAGAGGCAAATGACTCATTAAAGGATCTTCCGGAAACTAGGGTCATACCGTATGTTGCCAGAAAATCATAATCTACCCAGCTGGTCGCCATCAGAAAAGTCTCATCTTTTCTTCCCTCCATCATATATCCGTTATTATTATTTGTACGACCTGGTATGGCAGTAGAGCTTGATATATTAACTACACCGGGTATGTTTTTCACAGTCTCTTTAAAGGACTTCATTTTTGTTCCAAGTGCTTCAGCCCTGTTAATGACTATTAATTGTTCCTTTTTGAATCCTACATCCTTGTTAAGCATGTATTTTATCTGTCTGTACATGATCATTGTACCCACAATAAGTAGAATAGAAACAGCAAACTGAAAAACAACCAGAATCCTTCTCAGTCTGCCATTTTGCATGCTGTTTTTTACACCACCCTTAAGTACTTCATAAGGATTAAAAGAAGAAAGAAAAAGGGCCGGATAACTCCCTGCCAGAAAACCAACAAAAAGTGAGAACATAATAAGTATAGGAATTGTGAACCAGGAGGAAAAAAGATTGAGCGCGAGATTTGCTCCCAAAAGATTGTTGAAATAAGGAAGTGATAGCTTAATAAATATTAAGGCAACTATCAGAGCTATAAATGATAGAATAAACGATTCAGAAAGAAACTGACCTATGAGCATGCTTCTTGTTGAACCCCCGACTTTTTTTATACCTACCTCTTTTGCCCTTCTGGACGCCTGGGCAGTTGATAGATTCATAAAATTAATTGCTGCCATTAAAACAATAAGGATAGCAATACTACCAAATATTTTAAGGTATTTAGGATCAACTGAGGCTTTAAAATCCTGCTGAACAGAAGTATCAAGATGAATATCGCTGAGATTCTGCAGGTAAAATCTGTATTTGTTACCCTGAGCTATAAAATCGTTAAGTGAAATGCCTGTATATTGCTGGATTTCCGGACCAACGTATTTTAACAGTAGATCAGGATATTTCGCGTCGACGGTTTTATAGGATGAATTTGGTCTTAACAGAAAATAGGTACTGAAGCTGTTATTCATCCACTTAGGTTCTTTGGACCTGGGATTGGTTATAAATGAGGATAAAACATTTGCTTCAAAATGCGAATTTTGAGGTACATCAGCCATAACACCTGTTACTATATATCTCAAGGTATCAGATCCTATCTTGATGGGTTTATCAATCGGGTTCTCACTGCCAAATATTTTTTTTGCGGTTGATTCTGACAAAACAACCTTTCGGGGAGCGTTAAGCAGATTTTTCGGATCACCTTTTAGAACTTCTATCGAAAAGAAATTAAAGAAAGATGAATCGGCTTCAACTATATGATCTTCAGTAAAGGTTTGGTTATTATACTCAATAACTGTAGGACCCATTCCGTTCATTCTAAGAAAATCTTCAATTTCCGGAAATTCTTTTACCATTGTAGGTCCCATAATTGCAGGGGAAGTTGCTCCCGTAATTTCCTGTCCGCCGATTTTACCATTAAGAATCGTTCTGAAAATCCGGTCTTTTTTTACATTAAATTGATCATAGCTTGCCTCATTTATTATATAAAGTGCAATCAGAAGGCTGCAAGCAATACCAATTGACAAACCCAGTATATTAATTATAATATATGCACGCTGTCTTTTAAAAGATCTTATACTATGCTTTATTAGGTTTTTGAACATAATCGAATTGTATAAAAGATTAATTAATAGGTTATTAAACTGTTAAAAAAACCTTCAGTTCTGATATTATCCAGCTCTTCTTTTAGAAAAGACGTACAAAATATTGTTAAGTTGCAGCTGAGCCGGATTATTCCACTTTAAGAGCTTCAGCCGGGTTAATACCGGTTGCTTTATATGCCTGGTAACTAATTGTCACCATTGCAATTACAATCGCTCCTACTGCTATCGCAGCAAACACAAAGAAACTTATATCTATCCTGTAAGCAAACTGTTTCAGCAAGTTTTTGACAATGACCCAGCCAAGAGGAATTGCTATTATAATTGAAATAAGTACAGGTAAAAGAAATTCCCGGGCCAGCGTATATATGACTGTAATTGAATCCGCTCCCATAACTTTTCTGATACCGATTTCATTAGTCCGCCGTTCAGCTGAATAGGATGACAAACCATATAGTCCAAGGCAAGCAATAATTATCGCCAGAATAGTAAAATATTTCAAAAGCCCCGTAATACGAACCTGAGCCTTGAATAAGTTATCGTAATCCTGGTCAATGAATGTATATTCGAGAGGAAAATCCGGAACAACCGCTTTCCAGACTTTTTCGGCTGCTTTAAGCGATTCAGGAACACTACCGGGGGTTAACCTTATAAGGATACATCGCAGATAGTTGATTGGGGCCAGGGCAAATGCCATTGGTTCAATGGCCTGGTCAGCACCTTTAAAATGGAAGTTTTTAAGAACTCCTACGATAACGCCATTAAGCCCCATAAATCTGAAGTTCTTGCCGACAGGGTCTCCTATGCTCAAAGGAAAAGTAAAAATTTTAAGAAGCTCCGAATCTACTGCTGCAATACTGGATTCAAAGAAAACCTTATCCTCATATTTGAATAAAACACGTTGAAGCCATAAATTTATCCTGACCTGATCTTCTATTTCCGGGATCTTTTCTTTCCACACTGGTCCGCTGGGGACCGGAGTCACCGTTACATGATAACGTGCATCGGAATAGAACTGATCCTCTTCGACACGATAGATTTTTTTGCATTCAAATTGAATTTTTCGAAACTGAATTCATCCTGAACCCATAAGAGTATCAGTAAGGAAGCAGCCAGCCCTACTGCAAGACCGGTCACATTTATAAACGTAAAACCTTTTTGTCTGGCAATATTCCGGACAGTTATACGAAAGAAGTTTTTAATCATGGCTAAAAAAGTTATATGCAACTAAAAGAAGAATTTCGTTTTTTTTGTTGCACATAACTTTTTAACCAACATTTAAAGTCGTTTTTATTTTACTGCCTTTAGTTCATTGATCTTTTCTTTTGGCAGAAGTGAAACGCTTTCTTTTTTTACAGTTAGCTCTTTAGCAAGCGCAAATGAGGCGGTCAGCTTTATATCTCTTGAAGATGCTCCTACTTTTACATCGTACTTTCCTGCTTCGGCAATCCAGGAAGAGGTGGCAGGATTAAAAGAGGAAAGACGACGGCTGTCTATCACAAAAGAGAGGGTCTGAGATTCTCCCGGCTTGAGAAGCCTGGTTTTTGTGAATCCTTTCAGCTCCAATGATGGTTTATCAAGTTTTACTGCGGGAGCAGTCAGATATAGTTCCGCAACCTCTTTTCCAGCAACAGTTCCACTGTTTTTCACATCAACAGTAACTGTAATAGTTCCACTAAACTTTGGTGAGCTTAGTTTAAGATTACTATAAGTGAAATTTGTATAAGAGAGACCAAACCCAAATTCATATGAAGGTTTTACTTTAAATGTATCGAAGTACCGATAGCCAACATAGATGCCATCTTCATAAGTTACTTCAGAAGGTACGTTTCTCATAAATGAAGCCATAGGACCTTGATCTGCTGATTTTGTGTTCACCAGTTCTTTTCCCGGGAAAGTCTTTGCTGACGGATTATCCTCATACTTAACCGGAAAGGTAGTTGCCAGTTTGCCGGAAGGATTGGCTTTCCCGGTTAAAATATCAGCAATTGAATTTCCTGTCTCCTGACCACCCTGCCATGCAAGAAGTATAGCGTCGGGAAGGTCTTTCCAGCTCGCCGTTTCAATAACTCCGCCTATGTTAAGAATAACTACTACTTTTTTATTCTTTGCTTTAAAAGCCGTCATTACATTTTTAATAAGCTGTTGTTCATAATCGCTCAACTGAAAATCGCCTTTATCATTTACCCTGTCAGAACCCTCACCAGCATTTCTGCCAATTGTAATTAACGCTGCGTCGCAAACATTTGCCATACCGGTGATTATATCCTTATTAAGAGCGAGTTCTTCAATTGGCTTTGATCCCATTAAAGCCATAAATCCTCTCAGCTGTGGACGACCTTCCTTGGTTAGTTTCAGGTAGTTGGAATAGAGATTAAGAAGTTCTTCATTTTGATTCAATCCATTATTCTTCAAACCTTCAGAAAGTGAAATACTATAAGCCTTATTTACAAGTCCGCTTCCTGTTCCTCCGACAATTATATCATAAGATGTATTACCGAATGCTGCAATATTTTTTATACCTGACCCGAATGGCAATGCACCATTATCATTTTTCAATAATACCATACCTTCTGATGCAGCCTGACGAGTAACTTCTGCATGTGCCTTAAGATCAGGTTTATTTGAATATTTATAACCCTTAAAACGGGGACTCTGAAGAAGTATATTAAGGATCTTTTCGACGTTCCTGTCTAAATCCTTTACATCGAGTTTCCCTTCCTTAACTGCCTTGATTATCGCTTTAACCTGATCAGGTGTTCCGGGCATAAGCATGTCGTTCCCTGCTTTCATCTGAGCTACCGGATCTTTTCCACCAAACCAGTCGGTCATAACAAAACCTTTGAAACCCCAGTCATTCCTTAAAATGTTAGTAAGAAGCTCCGGACTTTGAGAAGTGTAAGTACCATTAATCAGGTTATAGGATGACATCACAGTCCATGGTTGGGCTTCCTGAACAGCGATTCTGAATCCTTCCAGATAAATCTCGCGCAAGGCACGTTCACTAATGATTGTATTAAGTGAATTTCTGTTTGTCTCTGCATTATTTGCTGCAAAATGTTTAATTGAGACACCTACTCCCTGAGATTCAACACCCTTGACCATTGCAGCAGCAATTTTTCCTGTTATATAGGGATCCTCAGAATAATATTCGAAATTTCTTCCGCATAACGGGTTGCGATGAATATTCATTCCCGGACCGAGCAAAACGTCTGCGCCATATTCAAGCACTTCATTCCCTATTGCCTGACCTACTTTATATATAAGATCTATATCCCATGAAGATGCCAGTAAAGTGCCTACAGGAAATGCTGTACAATAATAAGTATTATTGTCATTGCTCCTCGTAGGATCAATTCTAACACCTGCAGGTCCGTCGGTAACAACCATTGGAGTGATTCCAAGTCGGGGGAGTGCAAAAGAGGTCCCAGCTGCTCCTGCAACCAGACTTTGTGTCTCGCCAATAACCGGACCTGAAGGCGGAGCCGGTGGCTTGGCAGATGGATTTCCATTTGGAGAAGCCGGCTGATTACTATTGGGAGAAGGTGGCGGACCACCAGGCATTCTCATACCAGTACCGACTACCATTGCAGCTTTCTCCTCCAGGGTCATTGCTGCAACAACTTTTTTTACCGGATCTTTACCCAGTTTTGGAGCAACTGCGCTTTGCGAGTTTCCCGACATAATAAACGCAATACTCAATACCAAGGAGATTAGGATTCTTTTCATACAAATGATTTTAATAATATATTTATAAATGTAATTTGTAAACTTATTCACGGGTTAGATAAATGTAAAGGTAATTGAAACCAATGTTAAGAGTTGTTAAATTATTTTAAAATAAATGTATATACTGACCCGAATCAATAAAAATTAAATAGAAGTACTGAGGAATTTTACCGATGGAGAGCGGTTTTTCAGATATGATCAGAACTTTATCGAATGGGGAAAATTATTTTTCCGAATTTTTCCTGTAATAAACTGTATTATAATTCCAGTCCTTCGCAATAAGAACTCCGTTATGATCAATAAAAAGGTTATTCAGATTATTATTGGTCCAATATACTTCATAAGAACTAAGGTCAGAGGACTTCAGAATTCCGAACCCGGGGAGAAGGATATAATAAAAATCTCCCCATTTATTAAAAATGTTATCCATTTCCGTAACGAACTGAGGAGCAGCAGCATACAGAGGTGAATATGATACACCATAATCAGTCGATTTGTATATAATGATTATACCTGGTCCCTGACTGACAATGTAAATCTCATCCTTTTCATTAACAAACAGTTTGAGTAAATAATCAGGCGTCTTTATTATCGTCCATGTAAGACCGTCATCGAACGATCTATACATATTGCAACAGTCCGAACCTCGCAAAAGCAGAGAACCATCTTTGAGCCGGAAGACATCTCCAATGCCCCCAGCTGTTAATTCACTTAGTGCAGCCGTATCTGTCCATGTCATACCGCCATCCTTCGAAAACTTTGTTGGATGATCCCATGCAAAAGCCCAAACATAATTGTCGTTTGAAATATATGGATAAATATAATAAGGACGGTCAGGAAAAGGTTTTGTGCAGGTTTTCCATGATACACCGTGATCGGAGCTCTTCACTAATTCTCCGGTCCAGGTACTTACATAAATGACGCCTTTATTATCCATCATAAGAGTCCTTGGCGAAATTAATAAAGGATCATTAACCGGCTCCCACAAATAATATCTTTCCCCCTGCCTGAATATTTGATTATTGGTAATCATCAGTGTAAACTTATTTACTGTATCGGCTACCATTCCCATTATGTAACTATCAGGAGAGAATGAACAGGTATCCCAGGAATCATTTCTGAATCCATATTCAACCAGATCCGTAGAGGTAAGGTAATTCCCTGAAGTATCGAATGTTTTTGCCCTGAGTTTCTGTTCAAACGATCCCGTACCAAGTTTCCATCCCGTATAGGAAAATCCATTCTTCCCTGTAGATGTAGATGGTATAGTGACATTTCCTCCTCCTTTTACAGCCTCAAAAAGTACTTTGATTGAATCTTTTAACGGATTATTACTATCCACTGCATAAAATTTAACACTATCACTCACCCATTCACCGGCAAAATATTTTTGCCCCGGGTTGATCTGAAAGCTAAATGAATAATTCTTCAAGGAGTTCACTGAAGGATCAGGATACCTGTCGCATGCCAAGGCAAAACAAACAATAGCAAACAATAAAACTGTTCTTCGCATTGCTGATCTTATTTAATGGTCCCCGGTGGAGGTATTGTAAAACCTATCAGAAAAGATATGGTCCTGTTCCTGATCACAAAGTCCTGAATTGAAAGGTTTTGTTGATCTGCGAAAAGGCTCTTATTATAAACATCCTTAAAGCCTGAACTATATTGCAGAGCCAGGTCTACTTTATACTTATTGAACAAAGGCAGAGATACCCCTGTTCTGAATATCCAACCCAGATCATTATCCTTTATTAATCTTTCAAGATCATCATAAACAACAGTTTTCATGACAGAATAACTTGAAGCTGAGCGTTCTTCATTGTAAGCAACTCCGACATTACGTGCATTCAGTTTAAGTCCAAGCCATGGACCGAAATTAATGAAGACCTTTTGAGATTTTCCGATCGGCAAACTAAACAGAACTGGAATAATTGCATAATCTGTAAAAATCTTTGCATTGACGGAGTACATCGGAGTACTGTTCATATGCCTGAAGAATAAGGCGCTGGAATCATTCATTGAGTAGCCTTTTCTTTCAAAAGAAACTCCCGATATAAATGAGCAGCCATGCCCTAAGGGGAAATTAACAGAGAATCCCAGTGAAGGCCCAAAAACAGTTGAATACATCTCGCGATCGACATCGAGCGCATTCCAGGAAACATCTACCCCACCCCAGTATGTAACTGTAACCTTTTTTGATGAAGAATCACTGACTGATTTTGGATTAATATTTGTCTTGTTCTTTTTAATAAACTCATAATCAATACCCAAAGTATATTCTGAAGAACCTTGCCTTAAGTTAGAGTTTTCAAGAAAATGCTTTCGTCCTGTCAGGTAACTTACATTAAAAGTAGCTTTTATTTTATCACTTAAAGGATAAGAAATCCCTGAAGAAAACATATACCCGAAATCTTTCTTCTTTGTATTATCGGGTTCAGTGGGATAATAATTATTATTATAGTTCAGACTATGACCCTGCATAAATGAAAAAATCAGTCCGGCCTTCATATTAAACTGTATAGCAGATGGTATGGAAACAGTCAAAAGAAGTGGCACACGAAGAAAGCTGAAATCCATCTTATCATCGGCAGGGTAATAATAAGGCGCAATCATATCATTTAAGTCATAAGGATAATATACCACGGGATAAGAGGTGGATTTATGCTCATAATAAACAGTGGAGAAATTTATTCCGGTCTGAATTCCAATCGATCTGTTAAATGAATATCCCAGATAAAATGCCTGAGTAGGTCCGGGTTTAGGTTCCCATTTACCTCCAAAATCCTGACCATGGATATCTGAAAAGTTCACGCCACTATATATACCGGTAATGAAATTTTGGGAATAACTAACTGAAGTACAGAAAAATATCAAAAATAAAAAAAACCAGGTTTTAGAATTATTCATCTGTTACAATTTCCATAGGCAGAAAAAAATTTGTACAAGAATCATGCCGAAGTCTTAAACTAATTCTGTCTGAATAGTTGGGGTGTAAATTCTGAAAGATAAATACGCCAGTTAGCCCAGCTATGTCCTCCCGTGCTTTCCCGATAGGTATATTTTAAACCATGTTTATCTAGTGAACTCCTTAGTGTCTGAACCGATTTATAAAGGAAATCATCCTTCCCTACACCGACCCAATAGAGTTTATAACCACTATTCTTCAAAGTTTCGAATTTCGTATCCTGATCCGGATCTGGTTTTAAACCCATAGTTGTAACATCAACCAGACCCATGCTCATTACACCAATGTAACCAAACATAGAAGGATAATTACCAGTCAATGTAAGTGTCTGCATTCCTCCCATCGACAGCCCTGCCAGTGCACGGTCATCCCTGTCTGGAATCACTCTGTAATGGCTTTCCACAAAGGGAATTATATCTTTTACCATGCTTTCCTCAAATAAACCCATTCCCATATCATAAGGGGCTGATACTGAAGGATTGACTGGAGCCTCAGTAATAGCTGCTGCCTGACCGGGATTTCCATTTGGCATGACGACGATCATCGGTTTAGCCTTACCCTGAGAGATAAGGTTGTCCATTATCTGACAAGTACGGCCCAGTGTAGTCCATGCATCCTCATCACCTCCACCCCCGTGAAGCAGATAAAAAACAGGATATTTCCCCTGGCTATCCTCATACCCCGGAGGAGTGTAAACGTACAACCTTCTGCTAAGCTTCAGGCTCGGGGATTCATACCATACTTTTGAAAGGGTACCGTGAGGAACATTTTTAACAAAATAGAGGTCCGATTCTGTTCCGGGTATCAGAAACATACTTTCATTACGGTTGCCATCACGTTTTACCTGCGAATTATTGGGATCAAGCACCCTTATGCCATCAATTAAAAAAGTATAGCTATACAATTCGGGTTTGAGCGGTCCAACAGTCAGTGTCCATAAGCTCGTATCATTTTTGACCATCGGAACGCTTGATCCAAATCCGGGCATCCAGTCTCCGCTTACAGATACAGAACCTGCATCTTTTGAGACCAATCTGAAAATCACACTGTTATCGGGTAAAATCTCAGCTGACTTAATAGCCACCGGCATTCTGAATGCAGGTCTGGCAACAGACTGATTTGCAGGTTTTTTTGCAGTTTCCTGTGCGTTTACACCACCTGATATCAAAGATAAAAACAGAATTGTAACAATAATTACAAAATTTGTTTTACCATTAGTTTTCATAATATATCCTCTTAAGACTTAATTAATACTATTTTACACCTGCAATCCACGCCTGTGCCATCAGTTGAGCTCCGGCGAGTGTAGGATGAACACCATCACCCGTCCAGTAGTCGCCTGGAGCTTGTTTCTGAGCTTCATCAAAGATTTTCTGAAATGGAATAAAAGTCGCCCCGAACTGATCTGCAATCTTTCTGGCAGACTCCTGGTAAGCATAGAATTCAGGATACCATTTGCCGTCGACAGCCTTTACTCCCGGTACAGCAAAAGGCTCGCATATAATTAGTTTCACCTTCGGGAGAGCTTTCTTTGTCCTCTCGAGAAGAGCCATATAATCATTCCTGTAGATTTCAACGGTACCGTTATATTGTCCGTTCAGTTTATGCCAGATATCATTTACCCCAATCAGGATACTTAATATATCAGGTTTGAGTCCGAGGCAATCTGTTTCCCATCTCTCAGCAAGCTGGTAAACTTTATTTCCAGACACTCCCTTGTTAAACACTTTCAGATTATGCGATGCATATTTCTGAAGAAGTTTAGCGCCTGCCAGCATAGGGTAGCCTGATCCAAGAGCACTTGAACTGTTAAAAGAGTTATCTTCTTTGTTCCTGCCTGAATCAGTAATTGAGTCACCCTGGAAGAGAATAATGTCATTTCTGTTTAATGGATTCTTTTTGTGTACCGAGGAGACCATTGCTGCTGACAGTATTTCAGGAATACTTACTGCCATTAATCCACCCAGAGCGGCTTTCTTTATGAAATTGCGTCTGTTGTTGTTGCTGTTTTCCATCTTTTCCTGTGTTTGAAATTAATTCTATTATTAATATCGTTTATTGGTTTTCTGGTAATGGTTATTGTTCTTAATATTTAAGATTATAAATTTACTTTTTTTTAATATATAATTTTAACCTCAACTATACGTTTGTTAAATAAGAGTCAATTCCATTTTTACTTAATCAATTGAAAATTATGAAACAGTTACTAATCAGATGGTTCTTGATCTTAACTGTGGTGGTAATTACAGTTATGAAAGTAAAAGGCCAGGCTACAATGCCGGATGTACTAATTAAAAATTCCCTTAGAGAACAATTAAATTATATCGAGGAACATACCAGGATCTATGAAGACTACAGGGCAATAAGGGAGGATATGTTTCAGAAGATAAAGGGAAATGTCTCAGACACTCTATCTGCAGTCAACAGGAAAATCGCACTATTGAACAAAACTAAATCAGCACTAAACTTGACTATCGATTCACTCATGACAAACCTTGAATCAACAAAAACCAGACTGGAGGAAATAACCCGCACAAAAAACAGCATAAGCGTAATTGGCCTGGAAATAAACAAGTTAACCTATAATAAAATAATGTGGACAATTCTTGCCGGATTAGTTGCTGCGTTGTTATTAGGATTTCTTGTTTTAAAACGGAATTTATCAGTCATGTTTAATACAAAAAAAGAATTTCAGGAGCTTAAAGTTGAGTTTGAATCCTATCGCAAAACCTCCCGGGAAGCCCGGGAAAAATTAACCATGGATCACTTCAATGAAATCAAGAGGCTTAAGGGAGGATGACAGAGCTCAGGGCTCAGGACTCAAGGCTCAGGACTTAGGGCAAATATCTTAAAAAAAGTAGTAATCAATAGAATCTATTTCCTGAATTCAATTCTAAAACCTATTACCTGCCATGATGGTAAATTTGCAGGCTTCTTTATTACAAGCGCTTCTGCAGTCTGTTTCCAATTGATTTTTTCCGTACTGCCAATCATTGAAACTGAAGCTACTTTATTGGTGGCTTGTATCTGCGGTTTTGCCAGCGATCTGATCATTATATCTTCTTCAGGTTTCCCCAGACAATATGCATAGAGCGTATTCGCTTTTGTTGTAAAGCGTATGTCCTTAGAGCTATAGCCATAGTTCTCATCAAATCTGCCAAGTTTTTTCGAAGGTTTATCTGCAGGTTTCTCTCCATATATTTTCCATGGACGTGATCCATAAATTCCTTCTCCGTTTGCTGCTGTCCAAATCCCAATCTCATCAAGTATCTTAAGCATATCGGGTTCAAGGTCTCCTTCAGGAGTCTGTACGACATTAAGCAACAGATTGCCATTCTTACTAACAATATCCACAAGCATCTGGATCACCTCGGTAGATGTTTTATATTTTTGACCTGTACGGTAATACCAGTCTCCGATTGATGTGTCTGTCTGCCATGGGTATCGGCTTATCGTATCTTTTACACCACGCTCCAGATCCTCAACCCACATACCTTCGGATGGTTGTTTACAGGTATAGACAGCC
>JADGPU010000085.1 GCA_017882305.1 Bacteroidales bacterium
TCTGACGGACAGCTTGGAGGTATAATGAAAATGTACCGAGACTGGAGAATAAGCGGAGACAGCCAGTGGATGAAAAAAATGTATCAGCATACAGCGGAAAGTATGGATTATTGTATCAGGACCTGGGATCCAAGATCCACAGGCACACTCGAGGAACCTCATCATAATACATATGATATAGAATTCTGGGGCTCTGACGGAATGTGCACAGGTTTTTATCTCGGAGCATTAAAAGCCATCTCTGAAATGGGGAAATTTATCGGTGAAGATGTGCAAAAATATCAATCACTTTATGAAAAGGGCAGAAAAGCACTTGAGACAGAACTGTATGATGGTGAATATTTTATACAAAAAATTCAATGGAAGGGTTTAAATGCACCCGATCCTGTAGCTGCATCCAAAGGTGCCTGGAATTCTGACTATTCAGAGGAGGCAAAGGAATTATTGCAGAAAGAGGGCCCGAAATATCAGTACGGCAAAGGATGCCTTTCTGACGGGGCTCTGGGAGTATGGATAGCTGAGGTGTGTGGTTTGAAAAACATTGTTGATCCTGTAAAGGTTGCCAGCCATCTTAAATCTGTTTATAAATACAATTTCAAATCTGATCTGTCTGATCACTCAAATCCTCAACGCCCTTCGTATGCCATTGGAAAGGAAGGCGGGCTTCTTTTGTGTACATGGCCTAAAGGGGAGATGCTATCCCTGCCTTTCGTTTACAGCAACGAGGTCTGGACAGGTATAGAATATCAGGTAGCTTCTCACCTGATGCTTGTTGGAGAGGTGGAGAAAGCTCTTGAGATAGTTCGTACCTGTCGAAGCAGATATGATGGCAGAATCAGAAATCCGTTCGATGAATATGAATGCGGACACTGGTATGCCAGAGCTATGTCGAGTTATGGTATGTTGCAGGGGTTAACCGGTACAAGATATGATGCAGTAACTCAGGAGATGTTTATAGATTCACGGATAGGTGACTTTACAAGTTTTATTTCGACTGAAACCGGCTTCGGAAATGTAGGGTTGAAACAAGGCAAACCATTCCTGAATACGGTTTATGGAGAAATAACTGTACAGAAATATGTAATAGCATAAGGTCATGCCATGGCACGACCCTATGTTTATTTTCCCGAATTACTTACAAATGAGATCTGCTTACTGTCTGGTGACCAGGAAGGAACATTGATTGTTCCCTGTCCGCCATACAGGTATGCCAATACTCGAGGTTCTCCACCGGAAACCGGCAATACTCTTAACATTACACGTTTATATGACGGGTGGCTATTCGGGTCTATATCAGGTGGGAAAGAAATGATTACCATCCATTTTCCATCCGGAGAGATATGCGGGAACCAGTTATTGTAATTATCAAATGTCAGTTGTTCCTTGCCTGTTCCATCAGGTTTTATACGCCATATTTGCATTGTTCCTGTATAGTGTCCATTATAATAGATGTAATTTCCGTCAGGCGAATATTCGCAACCGTCAACATGTTCACCGGCTTTAATGTCAGTCAGTGCAACCTCTTTTCCTCCCTCAATTGAATTTCTGTAGATATTATAAACTGTCTTCCCATTTCGCATTGCGACATAAACCACCTCTTTATTATCAGGCGCCCATCCATGCAGGTATGAGGGAGTATTCTCTGTAATCAGCTTAGGAATGCCGCCTTCAAGCGGAAGAACATAAACAGTTGAACCTCCTCCGGGCATACCCTGGCGTGAATGACTTATACCAAGCAGTTTTCCATCGAATGAAATGCAATGGTCATTATTGATATTATTCGCAAAATCCGTGTTAAGTTTTTCGAGCTCTCCGCCTTCTACAGGAATTTTAAACAATGAACCGTCCATATTAAATAGAAGTTTTTTGCCGTCAGGCATCCAGTTTGGCGCTTCGAACCTGCCAGTTTTTTCGAAAATAACTTTCCTTTTTCCATCCGATACATTCATAGTTTCCATCCTGCAACCTAAAAATCCTGATTTTCCTGGATCATAGTTATCGGCAACAGGCTGGTCAATCCTTACATTCCATACTTTTACCGATTCAACTATATTGGAATCGTGTGAACAGATGAAAGGTCCCACCAGAACTTCATCCGGAATATTTTCCATAATATGAGAACCAAGTGTCTCAAATGGTTTGCCGTTGTATGCAGCTCTCATTAATATATTCTTTCCGGCTCTTTCAATCTGGATAACATTAAAAGATGAATCCTTTGAAAATATCTCATCCTCGGGATCCCTCATTGCAGCTCCTGCAGATACTCTCCACTGAAGAACAGTTAAACCGCTGCCATGAAGTGTAGCTGAAATGTGAGATGATTTTTCATCAGTGGTTTCTCTGATCATCCAGCCGGTTTTCCTGTGTGGGTTAGTACCTTTTCCCACAAACTCGAAATTCGCAGTAAGGATAAAGTCACCTTTTATCTTATTGAATAAATAGTGAAATTCATCTCTTTCAAACCAGATGTTATACCCGGCCCCTTTTAAAGTGTAACTCTGATCAGCCTTGTCATAAACTGCTGACCCTGCTTTCTTAGGATTTCCTATATCGGAATTAGCATGGAATATTCCTACCGGAGTATTCTGAGCTGAAGCGATATTTAATAAACTACTTAACATAAGGATAATTAAGGATTTCATAGTTAAGAATCAATTTAAAAAGTTAAAATATTTTGTTTCTGGTTACTTGTTAACGGTTCAAGGGCTCCACCTTATAAATGATAGATTTAAAGATATATATTTTGGATAACATAGTAGCAGCGAACTGATCAAAATATTAGTACTGATAAGCTATGGTTTATTTGATACAGACTCTGCCTTGAGCAGGTGAAATGATCTACAATTTGTCGTAGTGCATAAATTATTATTTAATTTTGGCTGCAAACATAAAATATTGAATTATTTTGGTGCTATATTAGAAACGTATCACCATTCCATTATCAACAAAAATCAGATCAAGAATCTTAAAAAGCGGAATTATGAATGAAATACTCGATAAAATTGCACAATGTGTTGAATTTGGGAAGATTAATAAAACGTCTCCATATCCTCCAAATATGAAAGATCAGGATGGCGCTGATGAACTTGCAAAGAGAGCCCTCGAAGAGGGAGTAAAACCTGATGAAATACTTGAAAATGCTCTCATCCCTGCTATGGCTAATGTAGGGAACAAGTTCAGCAAAAAAGAAATTTATGTTCCGCAGATGTTAATGGCGGCAAAAGCCATGAACAGTGCCATGATGCACCTGAAACCATTTTTCCTGTCGGGCGAAACGAAAAGGAAAGGAAAGTTTATAATTGGAACCGTATCAGGTGATCTGCATGACATTGGAAAAAACCTTGTTGCAATGATGATCGAAGGAGGCGGATGGGAAGTTATCGACCTCGGGGTAGATGTAGGAGCAGAAAAATTTCTGAAAGCCATGGATGAGCATCCCGATGCAATTGTAGGTTTATCTGCGTTGCTTACAACTACAATGGAAAACATGAAAAAAATAGTAACAGCTATTAAGGAGAAGTATTCGGCATCGAAAATTCTTGTCGGTGGAGCTCCTGTAACCAGGGAATATTGCGAAAAAATAGGTGCAGATTTTTATTCTCCTGATCCTCAGGGAGCAGTCAATTATCTGAAGCAACTTGCTTCATAATCGGACAGTTTGGGAAAATGAGTACAAAATACTTTTTAAGATATTGAAAGTGACCCCCATCCTAACCTTCCCCCAAGGGGAAAGGAATTTGAAGTTTTTCCACCTTGGGGGAAACGGGAAAGGGGGTTAATATTCATAAAAATGAAGACAGTTCTAAGAGGAAATACAAGGGAAGTAACTATTGACACCAATGGTCCGGTTATTATCATAGGCGAATGTATAAATCCTACAAGGAGAAAGAAACTTGTATCCACTTTACAGGAAGGAAATTTTGAATATGTTCTGGAACTGGCTGAAAGTCAGATCAAAGCAGGTGCAGATGTTCTTGATGTAAACGTAGGATTCCCCGGAGTTGATGATGTTAAGCTTCTACCCGAGACAGTTCTCGCACTTAGAGGCAGTTTTGATGTTCCATTATGCCTCGATTCTCCAAATCCCGGAGCAATTGAAGCAGCATTAAAAGTTGCAGGTGGTAAATGCCTTATCAATTCAGTCAATGGTGAGGAGAAATCATTGAAAACTCTTCTTCGTATTGCAAAGGAATATGAAGCTGCAATTATTGGGTTGACAATGGATGACAACGGTATAACTCATGACCCTGAAAAAAGACTGGTTATCGCTGAAAAGATTCTTGAAAGGGCTGTTAAATACGGCATTAAAGAGGTGGATGTGATAATTGATCCTCTGGCAATGGCTGTCAGTGCTGACTCAAAAGCCTGTGTTGTAACACTTGAAACTATCAGGCTTGTTCATCAGAAACTTGGACTCAACATAACCATGGGAGCAAGTAATATCTCATTCGGCCTGCCCGGCAGGGAAGATCTTAATTCGACATTTATTTCATTGGCAATTTTTAATGGGCTGACATGTCCGATTGCCAATCCGGAAAGAATAGCCGCTGCAGTCAGGGCTTCTGACCTGGTTTTAGGAAGAGACGATTTTGCAATAAGGTTCGTAGAATATTTTCAAAGCCGGATGTAACTCAGCAAGATGTAACTCATTGATAATTTGTAGCTTTAGTTCAAATTCAAAATATGTCAGGTATTAAACCTGCCCGCAGATGGCAGCCAGCTTTTTTCCCTTTTAAAAAAGAATCATTTGGCAAACGACTTCTTGCAAAGGTAGAGATTTGTGTAAAAGGACCTCTGTTTGGGTGTCGTATGTGTGGTAATTGTCTTCTCCAGGAAACTGCATTTATTTGCCCCATGGAATGCCCAAAAGGAATGAGAAATGGCCCTTGTGGAGGAATAACCCCTGAAAAAAATTGTTATGTCGACGAAACACGAAGGTGTATCTGGCACACAATATATAAGAGAGCATTAAAGACCGGACGTGAGGAGACACTTCTTGAGGTGCTGCCACCCCTCGATTGGGATAAAGTTGGAACTGAGACGTGGGGAGATGTAGTTCGTCAGATAAGAAAAGTTGGTACTGGAAAGTTCGTCAGCGGAATTGTATCAAGGGACAAAGTAAAAAAGGCTGAGGTATGGGATAGTGTTTTTAAAACTATCCGGCAACCGGAATGGTGGCAGGGTGATGCTGAATATCATGAAGCACCTTCAAGAGAACCTGTCTCTGATCTTGAAAGACGGCTTCGTGAAGGTGAGTTTGTTGTAGCTACCGAAGTGACACCCCCGCTTGGCGCAGGAACAGATAAACTTATCAGAGACATTGGGTCAGTCAAACCTTATGTAACTGCAATCAATTTTACAGATTCCTCCTCCGCTCGTCCAAAAATGTCCAGCATTGCCTGTTGTAAGGTGGCCATCGATCAGGAATCCGAACCGGTATTTCAGGTTACTGCCCGCGACACAACAAGGACTGGTTTGCAATCAACTATTATCGGTGCAAATGCTATCGGAATTAAAAATATTCTTTGTGTTACCGGAGATAATTCTATGATTGGTCCAATTCCGACAAGCAACCTGAATATACTTGATATTGATTCTGTACAAATGCTTTGGATTCTAAGGAAAATGAGAGATGATGGGGTCTATCTGGATGGGAGAAGTTTCAAAAATCCTCCTAAATTGTTTCTGGGAGCTGCAACTTCTCCGTTTGCATCAGATCCTGTATTACAGGCAATTAAGGATCATAAAAAGATTAATGCCGGAGCCCAGTTTTTCCAGACTAACCTTGTTTTTGAATCGGAAAGGCTTGACTTGTGGCTTGAACAACTTGATAAAAGAAATATACTGAATAAGGTGTATATACTGATAGGTGTTGCTCCTCTGAAAAGCTTAAAAATTGCACAATATCTTCATGCGAAAGTTCCGGGTGTCAGTATGCCTGAAAAAATCATGAAGAGGATGGAGAAGGCAGGAGAATCCGCTTCCGAAGAAGGAGTTCAGATAGCACTGGAAGTTATTGACTCTGTTAAACGGAAACAGGGTGTAAATGGAATTCATATTATGACATTGAGCTGGGAATCAATAGTTCAGAGAATTGTAACGGAATCAGGACTTGGTGCCCCCTACCCCCTAAAGGGGGTTTAAAATTCACCTGTTTTTAGCTCCCTTTTAGAGGGAATGGGGGACAAAAAAAGAATAAAATAAATATGGCAAATTCAACGTACCAGTTTGATTTTAAAGACCTGAAACTCAACTCTTCAATGATTGAAACTGTTTTAGGGTATAAAGAGGGAGAGGACCGTGAGATTGTCACAAGTCTCATTAAAGAGATACTGACAGAATCTCAGGAGATAAGCGACATAAAAGCTGAGTATAAGGTGTTTAATGATGTTCAGTTTGATAATGAAACAAGATCAGTCGAGATTAATAATATCGCATTCCAGGTAAAAAAAATTGTTTTTGCACAATTAAAGAGATCGGATTCTGTGGCAATTTTTCTATGTACTGCAGGTGATGAGATAGGAATCCGAAGCAGAAAGGCAATGCAGGAAAGAGATTATTTGAAGGGTTATATCTATGATGTTGTTGGAAGCGAGATAGTTGAGGCAGCCGTTGATCTCATGCAAGCGGACCTTGAAAAAACTTTACTTGATTCAGGAAAAAAAAATACTAACCGGTATAGCCCGGGATATTGTGGCTGGGATGTTGCGGAACAGCATAAACTATTTCGACTTATTCCTGAAAATTACTGTGGAATCAGGTTAACCCCATCTGCTCTCATGGATCCTGTAAAGTCTGTCAGTGGCATTATTGGCATCGGGAAGAATGTCAGATTTAATCCCTATACTTGTGGATTGTGCGACATGAAAGACTGTAATTACCGGAGAGCAAGAGAGACCAGGAAACATTAATCAGAAGACTTACTTCCTTGTTCAATTGGTAATTATTCTTATATTTAAACTCTGTGGCTCTCTGTGTAATAAATAGAAATATGAACTTACACAGAGAATCACAGAGGGTTCACAGAGTTGCACAGAGAAAAACAAAATAAAATTATTTTCAAATATGTTATTACTTGGAATTGATTTGGGAAGCTCTTCTGTTAAGGCTTCGGTTATTGATGGTGAATCGGGCAAATGCCTTGCAACAGCTTATTCCCCTTCGGATGAGATGAAAATCGTTGCACTGAAACCCGGATGGGCTGAGCAGGATACTGAGATATGGTGGTCAAATCTGAAAGTTGCAATTAATGAATGTACTCAAAAGCTTGGGCAAAAGAAGGACAATATTGGTGCTATTGGGAT
Organism: Bacteroidales bacterium; assembly: GCA_017882305.1. Classification (GTDB taxonomy): domain Bacteria; phylum Bacteroidota; class Bacteroidia; order Bacteroidales; family VadinHA17; genus LD21. The sequence continues at coordinate 7,305 of JADGPU010000085.1, forward strand.
TTCGTATCAGATGCACGGACTTGTCGCAGTTGATAAAAATCACAAAGTACTGCGTAACTCCATCATATGGTGCGACAGCAGGGCAGTCGGATATGGTGAAAAAGCATTTAACTCTTTAGGGAAGGAATACTGCCTGTCTCATCTTCTTAATTCTCCCGGGAATTTTACAGCCTCGAAACTTGCCTGGGTCAAAGAATTTGAGCCGGAACTTTTTTCCAGTATATACAAAGTAATGTTACCGGGTGATTACATCGCATTAAAACTCACCGGTGAAATTAGTACTTCATTTACCGGACTGTCAGAAGGTATTTTCTGGGATTTTTCCCTGAACAAAGTATCGGAAGAATTGATGAGATTTTATGGTTTCAATTCAGGTCTTTTACCTGAAGCTGCACCGTCATTCTCAATAAGCGGACTACTTCTGAAATCTATAGCCAGGGAATTAGGGTTGCCGGAAGGAATACCTGTTTCGTACAGGGCAGGTGACCAGCCAAATAATGCCCTTTCACTTAATGTTCTTAACCCGGGTGAAGTAGCTGCAACAGCCGGTACATCGGGTGTTATTTATGGTGTCACTGATAAAAAGAAATATGACCATCTTTCAAGAGTAAATACATTTTTACATGTAAATCATAATCATGCCCAAACCCGGCTGGGTGTTCTCCTGTGCATAAACGGAACAGGGATACTCAATTCGTGGCTGAAGAGAAACATTGGTGGTAAACTGTCGTATAATGATATGAACAATATAGCTGAAAAAATTTCCCCGGGATCGGATGGATTATATATACTGCCCTTTGGCAACGGGGCTGAACGAATGCTTGGTAACAAGGATATTGGGGCAACGATTACAGGATTAAACTTTAATATTCACACCAATGCACATATGTTCAGAGCAGCACAGGAGGGAATTGCATTTTCATTCAGGTATGGTCTGGATATTATGAAGGAGGTCGGAATTGATCCTCAGTTAATAAGAGCCGGGGAAGCCAATATGTTCCTTAGCAAGGTTTTCCGGGAGGTCTTATCATGCGTTACCGGAACAGTGATTCATCTTTATAATACCGATGGATCAATAGGCTCTGCAAGAGGTGCCGGAATTGGATGCGGTTATTACAGGTCTGAAAAAGAGGCATTTAAAGGACTTGAGACTGTTGCTGTTACAGAGCCGGATATGTCAAGATCAGGTGATTATGAAAAGGCATATTTAAAGTGGAAGGAATTGCTCTCAATGATTTAAACATTTGATTTTTCGTTGTGAGCTATGCGCAAACTTTGCGACCTTTGCGGTTAACTTTTTTTTGAATAAATTCACAAAAACATATTTATTATGATTTACAAAGGAAAAAAAGAAGCATATCCCGGAATAGGGAAGATTGAATATGAGGGTAAAAAATCGAAAAACCCTCTGGCATTCAGATGGTATAATCCGGAAGAGGAAGTGGGAGGCAAACAGATGAAGGACCATCTTCGTTTTGCTATCGCTTACTGGCACTCATTCTGCGGTGATGGTTCAGATCCGTTTGGCAACGCTACAAGGCTCTATCCCTGGAAGGATGCCGGTAACAATGACAAGACAAGACAAAGGCTCGATGCTGCTTTTGAGTTCTTCACCAAAATTGGTACGGGGTATTATTGTTTTCATGATACTGATATTGTGGGGGATGGAACAGTTTTTGAAATCGAAAAACGACTTGAAAAGATTGTTCCTGTTATGAAAAAAATGCAGGAACAGACAGGAGTTAAACTTCTCTGGGGAACTGCAAATCTCTTTTCAAACCCGAGGTATATGAATGGTGCTGCCACAAATCCTGATTTTACTGTTGTGGCAAATGCTGCAGTACAGCTAAGGAATGCAATTGCCGCAACTGTTGCATTAGGTGGGGAAAACTATGTATTCTGGGGCGGGAGGGAAGGTTATATGAGCCTTCACAATACCAATATGAAAAGGGAGCTGGAACATATGGGAATGATGCTCTCCATGGCACGTGATTATGGCAGGAAAATTGGTTTCAACGGGACATTCCTTGTTGAACCTAAACCAATGGAGCCTTCAAAACATCAATATGATTTTGATGTAGCTACAATAATCGGCTTCTTACGTCAGCATGGCCTGGATAAAGATTTCAAGCTTAATATTGAGGTCAACCATGCCACTCTTGCCGGCCATACTTTCCAGCATGAGCTTCAGGTTGCAGCAGATGCAGGACTTCTCGGAAGCATTGATGCCAATAAAGGTGATTATCAGAACGGTTGGGATACTGATGAGTTCCCAACAAATATCTATGAGATTACCGAAGCCATGATGGTCATTTTACAATCCGGCGGATTTTCAACCGGAGGAATCAATTTCGATGCTAAAATAAGGCGTAATTCTACAGATATTGAAGATATTTTTATTGCTCATGTGAGCGGGATGGATACATTTGCCAGGGCTCTCGTTATTGCTGATAAAATCCTGAAAAATAGCGACTACCTTAAGATGAGGAAGAAAAGATATGAATCATTCGATAAAGGAGCCGGGAAAGATTTTGAGAAAGGGAAACTAAGCCTGTCGAAATTAAGAGACATTGCTTCTAAGCTTGGAGAACCTGAGACAAGAAGCGGTAAGCAGGAGCTCTATGAACAACTAATCAATATGTATTTAGCCTGATGATTTATAACTCTGTGTCACTCTGTGCTTCTCAGTGAAACTCTGAGTAAGTTCTTTTTTAGGTTACACAGAGAACCACACAGGGTTCACAGAGAGCTACAGAGAATTTACATTGTAGAAGTAATAACTTCAAAAACAGGGGGATCAGCCATAGTCTTTTTAACTTTGCATAATTCTGCTACTGAGATTACAGCTTCTTTATATTTATCAGGAAAGTCAGAAGGCAGTTTAATATCAAGTTTGATATTAACCGGCAATCCTGATTCTTCATCGAATTCAACACTCTGAATAATTTTAATATTATCTGTCGGGATATTCCGGTTATCACAAAATGATTTTACATAGATTCCGGCACAGGTTCCAATCGAAGCCAGGAATAGTTCATAAGGCGAAGGAGCTGAGTTTTGACCGCCACTGTGTACAGGCTGATCGGTCTTTATAATATGTCCGTGAGAATGAGCAGTTACAACTTTGCCGCCGTCAAATGTAATTTCCATGATATTTTATTTGTCAGATTATAAATTACATAACTTTAACAAACGATTCAAAGGATTGTTTTAAATCGTTTAAGCGATCTCTAAAAATGCCTGAAATTGTTTTGATGCAATCTCCGGCTTCATTTTATTTTCGACGAAGTCAAAAAGATCGTCAAGGTAATGGGCCAAAGGTATGAATTTGAAAAATTTAGCGAAGACCGATATGAAAAAAGTAATTATATTATCAATAATGACGCTCTTCCCTTATTTTATGAGCGGACAGGGATCTAATGAAGAATCAGGACCCATTAATACTGTTTCAGATAAGATCTTTTCTTACTCTCCCAATACGATTAAAATTGAAGGTTACCTTGGAGAAAAAATAAATCTGGTAATAGAACAACGGATTAAAAAACAGGATGTTGATGAGCTGGTTGAGCCATTCCGGCACAAGAATGAAACCCATTTATGGCAGAGCGAGTTCTGGGGAAAATGGATTCAATCAGCAATTGCATCTTATGGATATAACCGCGATCCTGAAATGTTAACTATAATACAAAGAGCAGCAAGTGAATTACTCGCCACACAGATGCCATCGGGTTATTTAGGTAATTACACCGATAGCGCCCGGCTTCAGCAATGGGATATCTGGGGCATAAAATACACTTTGCTTGGTTTGCTTGCATATTATGACCTGACAGGTGATAAAACAGCTTTGAAAGGTTCATGCAGGTTGGCAGATAATCTGCTCAGTCAGGTAGGCCCGGGGAAAGTGAATATTGTAAAAACAGGTAATTATCGTGGAATGCCAAGTTGTTCTATACTTGAACCAATGGTATATCTCTATCGTAGGACAGGAGATAAAAGGTATCTCGATTTTGCGAAATATATTGTTGAACAATGGGAAACGCCAGATGGTCCAAATCTCATTAGTAGTGCACTGGCAGGAACTCCGGTTTCTGAAAGATTTCCGCATCCATCGGTATGGTGGTCGTACGAAAATGGGCAAAAAGCTTATGAGATGATGTCATGCTATGATGGACTTCTTGAATTATACCGCATAACCGGGGATCCAAAATACCTGAAAGCTGTTGAGATGGCTGTTAAGAATATCATTGAAAGTGAGATAAACGTTGCAGGCTCGGGAACGGCTTTTGAATGTTTTTACCAGGGTGCCAGGTATCAGACAGAACCAACTTATCATACTATGGAGACTTGTGTTACCATGACCTGGATGAAACTGTGCTTTAATCTTTTAAGGTTAACTGAAAACCCGTTGTACGCTGATCAGATTGAAAAATCTACATATAATGCTCTTATGGCTTCAATGAAGGACGATGGGTCGCAGATTGCAAAGTATAGCCCGTTAGGTGGTATAAAACATGCCGGCGAAGAGCAATGTGGTATGCACATCAATTGCTGTAGTGCTAATGGTCCAAGGGCATTCATGATGTTGCCACGCTTTGCAGTGATGGGGGCCCAGGATGAGATTTTTATAAATATGTACGGTCCGAATGAATCAGTAATTCCCATAAACCGGAAGAATAGAGTTTTTCTCAATCAGATTTCAGAGTATCCTGTCTTAGATGAAGTTAAGATTAACATCAACCCTGAAAAAGCTGAAAGTTTTACAATTGCTTTTCGTATCCCGGAATGGAGTGAAAATACTTTGATGAGTATAAATGGTACTATTGTTCCCGGTATTATTCCCGGGACATATAAAAAAATAACCCGTTTCTGGAACAAGGGGGATAAGGTTGTTTTGAAGATTGATCTTTCAGGCAGGTTGGTAAATCTGAACGGTTATCAGGCAATATTAAGAGGTCCTGTCGTTTTAGCCCGCGATACCAGGTTTGGGGACGGATTTCTTTATGAATCAGCGGTTGTGAAAGCTAAAAACGGGAAAGTAAACCTGATCCCCTCCATGAAAAAGCCCGGCAATGTCTGGATGTCATTTACTGCTCCCATGATTCTTGGGACTAACCTCGAAGGTGATTTCAGTAATCCTTTACAGATTAGTTTTTGTGACTTTGCATCTGCCGGCAATACCTGGGGTGAAGATTCACGCTACATAGTTTGGATACCACAGACACTTAATGTGATGAATGCGGATTATAAATCATATTGAAGGCTATAGGCTGCAGGCTATAGGAATTAGGGTAGATAAAAGATAAAAGACAAAAGTAAAAAGATAAAAGTTGAGGACTTCAAGACTACTTGATCTTATAATGATCCTCCAGTATCATTCTGAAAAGTTTACCAGGCAAAATATATTTAAGTGCCACCGCCAGTTTTTGCTCAAATGAGGCAATAATATATTTCTGCCGTGGATTTTTGCATTCCACGATCCTTACAAGCTTCTTTGCAAGAACTTTCGGTTCCCATCCATTAGCTTCATCTTTTTCAATAATTCCCAGAGTTTTCATATATTGTTCATGATAAGGATCGCTGGCATCAGTTGGTGCAAGGAAATTCCTCCGGTTCGCAGAGTTATTAGTATGAAAATCGCCCGGATTAATAAGTACAATATTTATGTCAAACTGTCTGACTTCCATTCTTAGCGCCTCACTGAAACCCTCAATGGCAAATTTACTTGCTGAGTAGAATGCCTGGAACGGTAAACCCATCAGGCCACCTATTGAGCTGAAATTGATAATTGTACCGCCACCCTGTTTCCTCATGCAGGGCAATACTTCTCTTGTAAGATTTACCATCCCGAGGAAATTAGTATCCATCTGGAGTTTTATGTTTTCTATAGGTGAGGTTTCTATGGGTCCTCCCGTATGCATACCGGCATTATTTATAAGGACATCAATTTTCCCCTCTTTTTGCAGGATAGTTTGCACAGCCTGTCGGATACTATCATTATTTGTAAGATCTAGTTTTAATCCGGTTATCGTGGAACTGATTTCTACATCACTTCTTACTGTTCCATAAACAGTGTGCCCTTCTACTGCAAGGAGTTCTGCCGTCTGCTTACCAAAACCTGATGAGATTCCTGTTATGAGAATGACTTTTTTCATATGTGTTTTTGCCCTCCAACTCCCTCAAAGCGGGGCTAATACTCATTAATTTAGTGAATTAATCCCGCTTTGCGGAAGCAAGAGGGCATTTATACTGGTGTAATTAAATAATATCTTACAGAATATGTTATACTATAATATTTTCATGGCTTTTGCAGCTTTGGTAATCTTTTCAATAGAAATTTCTACCTGTTCTTTTGTATGTGTTGCCATAAGAGAATATCTGATCATGCAATCTTCTTTAGGGACGGCAGGAGATACAACGGGATTCACAAAAACACCATCTGCCAGAAGCATCTGGGTCAATTTCAAAGATTTGAAATCATCTCTGATAAAAAGAGGAATAATCGGCGTTTCTGATTTACCAGTATCAAAACCTGCGGATTTAAAACCGTTTAGAGCTAATGCGCTCATATCCCACAAATGTTGAATCCTTTCAGGTTCATTTTCCATTATTTCAATTGAGGCAAGCACTGATGCTACAGAGGCTGGAGTCATGCTTGCACTGAATATCAGGGTCCTTGAATTATGTTTAATATAATTTATAACCTCTTTATCGGAGGCAATAAACCCTCCCAGTGAAGCAAATGATTTCGAAAAAGTACCCATTATGAGATCGACTTTATCAGTCAGACCGAAATGCGAAGCAGTACCTGATCCGTTTTTCCCGAGGACTCCAAGTGAATGAGCATCATCAACCATAATTGATGCACCATAGTGCTCGGCAAGTTTTACCAATTCGGGCAAATTAATAATGTCGCCTTCCATTGAAAAAATACCATCAACAACGATAAGTTTTATGCGGTCTTTATGGCATAATTTTAATTTATTTTTGAGTGAATCCATATCATTATGGGCAAACTTAAGCACTTTAGAAAAAGAAAGCCTGCTCCCTTCAATTATTGAAGCATGGTCGAGTTCGTCGAGGAGGAGATAATCATGACGTCCAGCAAGCAATGATACAACGCCAAGATTTACCTGGAAACCTGTGCTGTAACATAATGCAGCATCTTTATTTACCAACCGGGCCAACTTATTTTCCAGTTCAATATGGATATCAAGTGTTCCGTTGAGGAATCTTGATCCGGCACATCCGGTGCCATATTTGTCAATTGCAGCTTTTGCGGCAGCCTTAACTTTTGGATGGTTTGTGAGTCCAAGGTAGCTATTCGAGCCGAACATTAAAACCTTTTTGCCGTTAATGATTACTACTGTATCCTGTTCGGATTCTATTGCCCTGAAATAGGGATAGATGCCAGCTTGCATGGCTTTCTGCGGGGCATCATAACCTGAAAGTTTCTCTTGTAAAATTCCCACTATATAGCTTAAATGATGTTATAATCGAGACCAAATGTAATAA
>JADGPU010000028.1 GCA_017882305.1 Bacteroidales bacterium
CCCGGGAAACCCAATAATCAGCCATTGAACTGTTATTACTGATCCCGCTTATTGTAATATTCTCAGTAAAGTTGTTTGTTCTGTTATATGAATAAGCGACATTTAAATTTACCAGGCCTTTATCCTTACCGGTGGAAAGAATGTTGGATACAATTCCTATTTGACTCATATTAAATACAGAACTGATGTCTTTAGATGCTGAATTATTCCAGAGAGAAGATGTACTGTTATAAACCAGTTGTGGGGTAAGACTGAATTCAAAAGATCTGAATACACCAGTACCTGCAGGATTCAGGCTGATGGCAGATAAATCTCCGCCGAGAGCTGTGAAAGCACCACCCATTGACATAAACCTTGCTGTTCCTCCATAAAATATCTGGGAGTACCTCAATGCATCATCTGTGTTTTGGGCAGTAACCCCGATGAACACAGACAATATTGTGAATATTAATAAACTTATCCTTTTCATAAAATTTCTATTTTTTGTAAGACTATCCCTGCACTCCTATTATCAGAATGAACGATTTTATAAATATTATATTGTTTTCAACTATCTCCTACCCGAAGAAGAAGAATGGCCAGATGAAGAACCAGAGGAAGATCCTGATGAGGAAGATCCTGATGAGGAAGATCCTGATGAGGAAGAACCGCTGGATCCGGAAGATCCGCTATAAGATGAGGAAGATCTGCTACTGCCAGAAGAAGAACCACCATAAGAACCTGAGGAATAACTGCTTCTTGACGGCACAGAATAGCTTCCGGAACTTCTGTAAGAATTCGATCTGGATTGACTGGCTGGAGAATAAGACCCTGAAGGTGAATCACTTCTCCTCTGCATACTGTTCCCTGAAGAGTTGCTTCTGCCACTATTGGAAGAATTCTGGTAAGAACCCTGACTTCTTGAAGGGGTCCTGACAGAACCGGAGTTATTGTAAATCCTGCTGTTATTGGTTGCACCACTATTCCGGTTGACATTGGAATTTGCCCCTTCTGATACTCTGCTATTGTTATATGATGGCCTCGTACTCATCCTGGGATTATTATAACTGGGTGTATATGTCCTGTTAACACTATTATATGCGGGTTTTACATTTGCGGAGTTCCTCTGGACAGGAGTACTGGAACGGGTATATACTCCTTTGGTCTGATCCTGAGAAGATTTTCTGCTTACCTGATTAACTGCCTGTTGTGAATTTATACCGGATGAAACAGCTCGCCTCTGACCTGCGCCCACTATCTGTGATCCGGAAGTTCTTCCATCAACTCTGGAATTTCCCCCGGCGAGATAAGAATCTCTTCTTGAAGAGCCCGTAGCAGAGGCATTATTATTCAATCTTGAAGAAAGCGTACTTGCTCTCTCTCTCCTGTGATAAGTCACACTATTTCTCCCGTCATTGCGAAAGTAACCTCCCGAATAACCGTAAGCATAGTAAGGAGAAAAATATGAACCAAAGCCACCATAATAACCACCATAATAACCTGGGTAGCCTCCATAATAGTCACCGTATAATCCTCCATAACCCATACCATAACCATAACCCATACCATAACCCATACCATAACCCATACCATAACCCATACCATACCCAAAACCCATGCCCATCCCATAGTCAAGATAGAAAGGATCTCTCCAGAAAGGATCAAAATAATTTCCGTAAAACATTCTTAACCTGTTGGAATATGGGTAGTCATTATAATAATCGTAGCCCTGGTTATTATTATAGTCATTATTATTAACCTGATTATCATAATTAACTGCATCCGAATACTGGTCTGAAACAAGAGTATCAGCTGCATATTTATTATCATAATAGTCTTTATTCTTTAAAGTGCCTTGGTTAATCTGTTCATTTACAGTCGGATTGTTTTTAGCAACCGGCTTATCTGAAGGCAAATAATAAAGATCATCGTACTCTGCTCCGGTATAAAGACTTGAGGTACAGGAGCCAAGAGTAAGAACTGCAAGGACTAATATTTGAGATAATGTTTTCATTTTATATTCCCCCTATTGTTTTCTAATTAACACGCAAATATTGTACCAAAGAAACAAATTTAATTAACTAACTGTTACTATTCAATAAATATATTGTTTTTTTCAAAGATAGGGACATATCATGTATCTATTTATCTTCGTCCTGATGATTTGGAGCTGCTGTGTGAGGAACCTGATTTAGATCCTGAGGATCTGGAGCTGCTGTGTGAGGAACCTGATTTAGATCCTGAGGATCTGGAACTGCTGTGTGAGGAACCTGATTTAGATCCTGAGAATCTGGAGCTGCTGTGTGATGAACTGCTTCTTGCAACAGAGCCGGAATTCCTCGATCCTGAAGAAAATGAGCGTGCCATGGGAGCACTCATTGTCCGGGATGAATTTGAGGTCATCCCTCTATTCGAACGTACATTCCTGCTGCTGCTAATACCCTGGGTTACATTATCGCTAACCTGCCTTCTGTTGACGGCCGGAGCGCCTATTCTTCTGGTTTCACTTGTATTGATACTATTGTATGATCTTACTACCGGTCTGCTGTTGTTGACTTCATTCCTTGCATAACTGGCCGATAAGCTTTCCCTTCTTGATCCATTATTATTATGAGTTGATGTTTCAGAATTGTTCCCATGGTTTCTCCGTGACGGGTAACCGGAGGACAAAGACCTGTTTGAATTATAACCATGATAATCGTTATTTGCATAATAACCCGGTCTGTAATCATAGTAGCCATGACTATGGTAACGGCTATGACCATTCCATCCATAATAGTTATTGCGCCATATGTTCCCGAAGTTAAAACTGAATATAAAAGGTGAGTACCAGCTATTGTAATAAAAAGGATCATAACCCCAGTAATAATTGCTTCCGAAATAAGGATCGTATCCATAATAATCTCCATAACCATAATTATAAACCGGCCAATTATAAGAATATCCCAAACCTAAACCTCCGCTTCCGTAAATGTTTAATCCCCCGGAAAAGGGGCCGTAATCATACAAGTAAGAATCTGTATATATTGGAGAATAATAATCGAAAGCAGCATAAGATCTGTGAAACCTGTTAATCCTTGATGCAAAGTAATTATCATAGTCATTATAATAATTATTTACGACCAGTCTGGCATCATCATTCCTGAAGGCTCTCGAATCATCCCTCTGGGCTTTTATCGTTGAAGCTGTGAGAAGAAGTATTAATAAGATTCCGATATGATATTTTGCTTTCATGATGAACCTCACTTTCTTTTTTGAGTAATAACTGATCTTTTTATCTATTTTTACGCAATCTATTTCTTTAATACTAATGAAACAAATACCATACCAAAAAAATGGCGAAGTTTTTAACTAACAGGGACGAGAATTATTCACAATGGTATAACGATCTGGTTATCAAGGCAGATCTGGCAGAAAATTCAGCTGTCCGTGGATGCATGGTTATTAAACCTTATGGCTATGCAATCTGGGAAAAAATTCAGGCTGAACTCGACAGACTATTTAAGGCCACAGGTCATGTCAATGCATATTTCCCATTATTTATTCCGAAATCGTTTTTCAGTAAAGAGGCAGCACACGTAGAAGGATTCGCAAAGGAGTGTGCAGTAGTAACTCATTACCGCCTTAAAAATGATGAAAATGGGAAAGGAATTGTTGTTGATCCCACAGCAAAGCTTGAGGAAGAACTCATTGTACGTCCTACCTCAGAAACAATAATCTGGCACTCATATAAAAACTGGATCCATTCATACAGAGATCTGCCTATTCTCATCAATCAATGGGCCAATGTCGTAAGATGGGAAATGAGGACAAGACTATTTCTCAGAACTACAGAATTTCTCTGGCAGGAAGGACATACGGCCCATGCAACACGTGAGGAAGCTATAGAAGAGACTGAAAAGATGATCAATGTTTATGCAGGCTTCGCTGAAAATTCAATGGCTCTTCCTGTAATTAAAGGATATAAGAGTGAAAATGAGCGGTTTGCAGGAGCTCTTGAAACATTTGCAATAGAAGCACTGATGCAGGATGGAAAAGCTTTACAGGTGGGGACAAGCCACTTTCTTGGACAAAACTTCGCTAAAGCATTTGATGTTCAGTTCACCGACCAGACAGGAAAGCTGGATTATGTATGGGCTACATCATGGGGCGTTTCAACAAGGCTTGTGGGCGCAATAATTATGGGTCATGCCGATAACCACGGGCTGGTATTACCTCCGAAGCTTGCTCCCATCCAGGTTGTAATTATACCTATTTATAATAATATTGAACAACTCGGTGCATTATCCGACACAGCAATTAAAATCAAAACAGGATTGGAAGCATTGGGGATATCAGTAAAATATGACGACAGAGATAATAATAAGCCGGGATGGAAGTTTGCTGATTATGAGCTTAAGGGAGTTCCTGTCCGTCTTGCAATCGGACCACGCGACCTTAAAAACAATACAGTTGAAGTTGCCCGGAGGGATAATCTTACGAAAGAGACGATACCGAACGATAAAGTATATGAATATATCCCAAAGCTCCTTGAGGAGATCCAGACTAATATCTACAATAAGGCTCTTAATTTCAGGGAAGAAAATACTTTTTATATTGATAAATGGGATGACTTTTTGAAAGTTCTTGATAACCAGGGTGGTTTTATCATGGCACACTGGGACGGAACAGCTGAGACAGAAGAAAAAATTAAAGAAGAGACCAAAGCCACTATCAGGTGTATTCCTATCGATAGCCCTGAAGAACAAGGCAAATGCATTTATTCAGGAAAACCGTCTAACAGAAGGGTCCTTTTTGCAAGATCCTATTAATTAAATTCTTATTTTAGATGCCAAAATCTCACTTAACTCTACGTTCACTATGACAGATCAGAATGATAAGAAAGTGGCAATAATAGGAACACTTAAAGAAAAATCGCTTCTGAAGCAAAAAGTATTCGATAATACTTTTGAGTCATTTTGTATGGCGAAGGATGTTCTTAAGAATATGTCAAAAGAGGTAAATACAAGTTTAAGCGGTATGGATTCGAGGATAAGACTCGAATATACCGACAGGAGTAATTTTGATGCCCAGATTAAGGTTGCCGGAGATATATTGCTTTTCAGTATGCATTCCAACATTTTTCAGTTCGACAGGGAACACCCTGCCTGGAAAACAGCCTATATACAGAAAAACAAGTACAATGCATATTCCGGAATAATAAATATTTACAACTTTCTCAGCGACTCATTCAAATACTCACGCCTCGAAGACCTGGGATATCTTATTGCCAGGATCTTCATTAATCATGAGAAACAGTATTTTGTCGAAGGTAAAAGGCAAATGGGAATGTTGTTTACAAATTATGGAAATGAAGAGATCAGCAAGCAATCATTACAGTTGATCATTTCAACTGCAATTCAGTACGCACTTGAATTTGATCTGCTTGTTCCACCATATGATGCAGTAAAAATTGCTACTGTGGGTCAGGCAGAAGCGAAGATTCAGCATTCAAGAGTTATAACAGGGAAACGGCTAGGATTTCAGTTTAATTCTGATGATGTGTTGATTAGCAATCCTCAGGAAACCTGATGTGCAAAATTCTGAGAAAATGCAGGAGTTCGTTAAGGCCATGGATTTTTATGGCCCTTCTGTTTTCTTGTAACATCGCATATCCTCAATATCGTTTAGAAAACGACACATTAAAAAAAATTCCACCTGACATCATTAATAAAATCACATACCTTATCACTCTTTTTTCAAAGAAAGCATTGTTTAGCATACCAACTTCAATAATCCCCGCCCCCATTCCGGTCAGAGATAGAAACCTTGTATTCTTCGACTCACTGAAGACTAGAGCTTCAAAGAATCAACTAACAAGAAGACTCTATAGTTTTGTAGTGGTTCACCCCGACACCATTTTTAAGAAACATTTCACAGGAACAAGCGATGCCAACTATGTAAGCTATTCAGGAAAAAAGATCAGGAAAATTATTATACAACGGCTTAATGTTTTCGGAGCTGATATTAATAATCCAACGTCAAATAATCCAAAAAAGATTGAAAACATATTAAATAAGACCCATTTCAATACAAATGAAAATATTATAAGAAAAAACCTTCTCTTTTCAGAGGGTGATAAGATTTCTCCATTGGTGCTCAGCGATAATGAGCGAATTTTACGACAACTTCCCTACATTGATGATGCCAGAATATTAGTAGTTCCTATATCGGATGAAGAAGCCGATATTGTAGTTTTTACAAAAGATGTTTATTCACTTGGTGGCTCATATACATATGAAGGGCTCAATAAAGGTAATGTTTCCATTTTTGATAAAAATATTTTTGGAATGGGACATGAATTTGGACTCGAAATGCCTTTTGATAATAAATCTTCCGATTCCCCGGGATTTGGAGCTCACTATCTTGAAGATAATATTGCAAAATCTTTTATAAACCTGAAGGTATACTTTCTCAATGGGCTGGGAGAAAAAACATTTGGATTCGATTTAAGCCGGAAACTAATCAGCTCAACCACAAAATATTCCGGAGGTATTTCTATCCGGATGATGTACACTTCTGAGGATCTTGATACACTTCCGGTTCCTGCACCTCTTAAATACAATTTACAGGACTACTGGTTATTAAGATCGTTCCTGATTAATAAGGAGTCAGTATCAAGAATTATACTTGGTGTACGTTATACTAATAATAATGTATTCGATCACCCTTTTATATTGCCTGAGTCTTACCATAACCTCCAGAGATACATGATTTATCTGGGGTCAGCTGCTCTATCCATTCAAAAATACACTAAAACGAACCTGATCTATAGTTATGGCCGCACCGAGGATATTCCATATGGCGCCTTATTCAAGATCACTGCAGGACGAGAATTTAATGAATTCAAGCAAAGAACTTACGTTGGTGGTGAAGTATCCTTCAGTAAATCAAGTAGAGCCCTGGGGTACTTTTATACATACACCGGATTATCGACCTATTTGAATAAAAATCAAACCGAACAAGGAGTTTTATCATTAGGGATAAATTATTTTTCAAACCTTATATATCTAGGAAGGTCCAGGATCCGGAACTTTGTTTATTTTAACTATATACGAGGATTTGGAAGATATTCGAATGAATTCCTGAAGTTCGTTACTGATAATGGATTCTCGGGGTTTAAAAATGACTCGGTAAACGGCACCCAAAGATTATCTGTAAGCCTTGAATCTGTCTTGTTCAGCCCTGTAAATCTGTATGGTTTCAGGTTTGCGTTTTTCGGGTTTACTGATTTATCATTTCTTTCCGGTACAAATGAAATTTTGGGAAGAGGTTATTCACTTTCAAGCATTGGACTGGGTATCAGGATAAGGAATGACAACATGATATTTAATACTCTGCAAGTAAGGATCGGTTATTTTCCAAACCCTCCATCTTATTCAACTATCTCCCCCGTTACTGTTTCCGGGGAGCAACTATTGCGGCCTGTTAATTTTGAACCAGGCCCTCCCTCTGTTATACCATACAGGTAATGAACAAAACAATCTTTTGTTTGTAATCATGTATAGTTCAAATATTTATTAATATCAAATTAAATTTTAAGAAATGGCTGTTTTAGTTGGAAAAAAAGCCCCGGCTTTTACTGCATCTGCAGTTATAAATGGTGGTGAAATTATCGAGGGGTTCTCAATTGAACAATACATTGGGAAAAAATATGTATTATTCTTCTTCTACCCTTCTGATTTTACATTTGTCTGCCCCACTGAACTTCTTGCTTTCCAGGAAAAATTAAAGGAATTCGATGAAAGGAATGTTGCAGTTGTTGCCTGCTCAGTCGATTCAAAGTTCTCGCACTGGAAGTGGCTCCAGACCGAATTAAACCAGGGTGGAATCAAGGGTGTAATGTACCCGGTTGTCTCGGATCTCTCAAAGACAATTTCAGAAAACTATGATGTCCTGGCTGGTGATTATGATTATTCAGAAGATGGAGATGTTACTTTCAAAGGTGACCCGAGGGCTTACAGAGGATTATTCCTGATTGACAAAAAAGGGATTGTACGATATCAGACAGTAAATGATATGCCTTTGGGAAGGAGTGTTTTAGAAACCCTGAGAATGGTAGATGCATTACAGTTCTTCGAGGAAAGCGGTGAAGTATGTCCTGCCGACTGGCACAAAGGAGATAAAGCAATGAAGGAAACTCAGCAAAGTGTTGCTGATTATCTCTCAAAACAATAGATAATAAATAATTTTAATGTAGAGGTATCCCCTGAAAGGATACCTTTTTCTATTTTTACAGTTCATTCCGGCATAATATGATTAATGAGTTTAAAAAGTTCATTTCCGAAAACAACCTTATAAAACCAGGGGATAAAATTCTACTCACAGTCAGTGGAGGCATTGATTCAATGGTTATGACTTATCTGTTTCACAAACATGATTATAGGATAGGTATCGCTCACTGCAATTTCTCCCTTCGAGCAGGGGAATCTGATAAGGATGAAGAACTTGTGCGTCAGTTTGCATCTGATTATAATATTCCATTCTATACGATAAGGTTTGACACAAAAGCTTTTGCGAAAAAAAACAGATTATCGGTTCAGATGGCCGCGAGGGATCTGAGATACAAATGGTTTGAAGAGATCAGAAAAAAAAATGGATACGATTTGATAGCAGTTGCCCATAACCTCAATGATAAAATTGAAACTCTTTTAATAAATCTTACAAGAGGTACAGGATTGACAGGAATGGCAGGAATGAAACCCGTAAGCAACAGGATTATCCGACCATTGCTTTTCGCAACCCGACAGGACATATCGACTTTTCGTAATCAGCACAAAATTATTTTTCGTGAAGACAAGTCAAATGCTGATACCAAATATACCAGGAACAAAATAAGACATCTGGTAATACCGGTTCTTAAAGAGATAAATCCTTCCATTGAAACGACACTTAATGAAACAGCCGAAAGATTCTCCGGATTTAATGAAATTGTTTATGAGTATATATCAAGATTGAGGGAACGTATCTCAGAGGAGAAAGAGCAATTCATCACATTTAATATTAGCCAGTTAAAAACCTTCTTACACAACAAAGCGGTATTATATGAATTATTTAGGCCATATGGTATAACTAATGCCCTGTTAATTGATCTGATAAAAGTAATTGAAGGCAAGACCGGCGGCCAGATCATTACAGATACACATAGAATAATTAAAAACAGGAAAGAGATAGTTGTCTCTGATGAAGAAATTGCCAGTGAAACTTTTTATACTATTAAGAATGTATCTGGATTTTGCCTTTTCCCCGGAATTTCTTCAGCAAGACGAGTAAGGATAACAGAATCGTTCGAAATTCCTTCTGATCCTCATATTGCCTGTGTCGATTCTGAAAAAGTATCTTTCCCTGTTATAATCAGAAAATGGAAAGCAGGAGATTCTTTTTACCCGCTCGGAATGAAGCAGAAGAAGAAACTGAGTGATTATTTTATCGACAATAAATATTCAAAATTTGACAAGGAAAATATTTTTATCCTTGAATCAAATGGAAAAATTGCCTGGATTATCGGTGACAGAATTGATGATAGATTCAAGATAACCGACTCAACAAAACAAGGACTACTGCTTAAATCAAAAAGAAAAGCGTTGATAATTAAGCCAATAAAATAATTATCATCAACCACCCCGTCCTCTGACAATAAATGTCAGGGTCCACTCCTCCTTTTCAAAGGGGGTGAAACTATTGATTTATAATATATTAGTCCAATTCTCTCCTCCTTTTCAAAGGAGAGCCTGCCCCGCTACAGCGGGGAGTACCCCGAAGGGGGGAGGTGGTTTGTTACTTACTAACAATCAAACATTCCGTTGACCATGTATGCCTCTGTCTATGAGGATCAGATCGGCCATTGCAATTGCTGTAGCAGCCTCGACAATGACAGGCATTCTTAAGGCAATACAGGTATCATGTCTGCCTTTCACTTTGAGGCTTGTCATTTCCCCCGTCTTAAAATTAAATGTCTTTTGTTCGACTCCGGTTGATGAGGTCGGTTTAACCACAATTCTGAATATAATTTCGTTCCCGTTTGTAATGCCACCATTAATCCCTCCGGAATTATTGCTAGCAGTCTTTCCATTACTATTAATAAACGGATCATTATGCTCTGAACCTTTCATTGCTGCTGAAGCGAATCCGGAACCAAATTCAATACCCTTGATTGCAGGAATTGAAAAAATCATGTGGCTTACTGCCGATTTGAATGAATAAAAGAATGGTTCACCAAGTGCCAAAGGAGGATTTTTAACTCTGCACTCGATAATTCCTCCGATAGTATCATTTGACGCTATAGCTTCATTAATAGCCTTTTCAATGTCATCTGAACCTCCGGCAGAGATAAGCTTCGCACTCACATCAGCAGATCCTGTTATCTTCTTTGCCAAAACACCTGCCGCAACCACTCCCCATGTAATTCTTCCTGAAAAATGACCGCTTCCGCGCATATCTGCAAAACCGGAGTGCTTAACACGTGAGACAAAATCTGCATGACCTGGCCTTGGAACATTTTTAAATTCATCGTAATCGGAGGAAATTTTATCGCTGTTTCTTGTTATCAAAGTAACAGGAGCACCTGTTGTTGCTCCATCAAGAACACCGCTAAGTATTTCAGGTAGATCAGGTTCCTGACGCGTTGTGGTTCCAATACTTCCGCTTTGTCGTCTCCTTAGATCCGCCATGAAATCATCAGATTTAATAGTTATACCAGGAGGACATCCGTCTATAATCACTCCAATCGCGGGACCATGTGATTCACCAAAGAGGGTAACTCTGAAAACAATTCCGAAGGAATTCATAATTCTATTTTTTATCTCTGAATCTTTTATAAAAACCGAGCACCTCACCAACAGGAACTTTTTCAACTATTGCTTTTCCAATGCCTCGTGTAAAAACAAAATGAATATCTGAACCTGTTTTCTTTTTATCATGAAGGACAAGCTTCTCCATCTGATCATCCGTTAAATCAAGCTTTTCAACCAGTTTAAATCTTTTTAGCAGCTTACTTATTCTCTCTTTTTCATCAACGCTTATGTATCTTCTTTCGAAGGAAAATTCAGTCGACAGTTCCATCCCGGATGCTACTGCAAAGCCATGTTTCACACCCTTCTGCATCTCAACAGCATGCCCAAAAGTATGTCCGAAATTTAGAATTCTCCTCAACCCTGTCTCCATTTCATCATTGGATACAATCAATCCTTTAAATCTCACTGATTTAGCTACAAGCAAAGTTAGCAGGTCAGAGTTCCTCAACATTATCTTATCAAAACTTCTTTCAATAAGATCAAATAATTCTTTGTCACCTATAATGGCTGTCTTTATTAATTCAGCCAGACCTGATAAATACTCCTGCTCAGGAAGCGTCAGTAACATTGCAGGATCGCAGATCACAAACTCAGGCTGTCTGATCGTTCCAAGCATATTCTTTGTGCCGCCAAGGTTAACTCCATTTTTTCCACCTGTGCTGGCATCAACTTGCGATAACAAAGTGGAAGAGACGTATCCACACCTGATTCCCCTCATATATACAGATGCAAGAAAACCAGTAACGTCACAAATCACTCCTCCTCCTACTGCTAAGACAAATCCCGAACGATCAATACCTGCTTTAAGAAGTTTCCCGGCAAGATATTCAATGACTCCCAACTTCTTGCTTCCTTCTCCCGGCGCAAGGGAAAAAACAGGAACTTTTGGAAATCTGTTGCCATATAGCTGACTTACATTATCATCGGTAATAATTACTGTATTTTTTTCAGGAAGAAGGCCGGATACTGCTTCCCATCTCTCACCGACCAGTATTTCCGATCTGAAGCCCCGCGTATTAATGGTTATTTTTTCCAATAGAGCAACTTATTGATTGATAAAGTTAAAAAATCTGACTTAATTCAAAACCTATTAAAGTAAAATTGAGTGTTATAAATCATTTCTCACTTAACTCAAGCCATCTTAACTCCTTTTCATCCAGTATCTTCATAATTTCTCCATGTCTTATGGACTTTGATAATAATTCCTCATTATTAAGCTCCCCCCGGCTCATTTCAGTCTCAATAAGTTTTTTTTCCGACTCGAGATTCTCGATTTCATTAGACAATTCCTCAAATTCCCTCTTTTCTTTAAATGTCAGACCCTGCTTTTTTTCTTTTTTAAATTGAATTTCTACTGATTCCTCAAAATCTGATTTTTTTGAAGGTTTGACGATTGCTGTCTGCTTTTCCGTCTCTTTCTGCTTTTCCCTGAGCTGAGTATAATTCCCCGGGAAGTCCTTTATAACTCCGTCTCCTTTAAATTCAAAAATATGATCGACTACTTTATCCATGAAATATCTGTCGTGCGATACAACTATTACACAACCTCTGAAGCCGGCAAGATATTCCTCAAGTATATTAAGTGTAAGGATATCAAGATCATTGGTTGGCTCATCAAGTATCAGAAAATTTGGGTTCTTCATGAGCACAGTCAGGAGGTAAAGACGTCTCTTTTCTCCACCTGATAATTTTCTGATTAAAGTATACTGCTTTTCAGGGGGAAAAAGGAAATAGTTCATGAACTGTGTTATTGACAGAACATTACCATCACTGATCACAACTTTTTCAGCAATATTCTTCACTGCGTCAATAACAGTCATATCGTTGTCAAATTCAATACCCTGTTGGCTGTAGTAGCCAAAAACTATCGTTTCTCCGCGTTCAACCAATCCTGAATCAGGTTCAGTGAGCCCGGTAATTATATTGAGCAAAGTTGTTTTTCCTGTGCCATTCCGACCAATAAGTCCTGCTTTTTCAAATCTGTTAAAGAGATAAGTGAAGTTCCTAAGAAGGACCTTTTCGCCATATGATTTGCTCACATTTTTTATCTCAAGGATCTTACTCCCCATTCTTGAAATGTTTACATTAATATTGATGCTCTTCTCATCAGGTCTGTAAGCCGCTTTTTCCTTCAGATCATAAAATGACTCAATCCTCGATTTGGCCTTATGCCTCCGTGCTTTTGGCATCCGTCTCATCCATTCGAGCTCAGTCTTTAAAAGGTTTATGGCTTTCTCAGAATTCATCTTTGCTGAAGACTCCCTGCTCTGTTTCTTTTCAAGGAAATATTCATAATTGCCCTCATACCTGTACAGTTCGTTACCGGCAAGTTCCAATATCACATTACAGACCCTGTCGAGAAAGTATCTGTCGTGAGTGACCATCAGAAGAGTCTTTTTCGACTTAATAAGATACTCCTCCAGCCACTCGATCATATCAAGATCAAGATGGTTTGTAGGTTCATCAAGTATAAGAAAATCAGCGTCCTCAACAAGTATTTTTGCCAGAGCCACTCTTTTCTTCTGCCCTCCTGACAGTGTCCCGATCACTGCATTCAGATCAGTAAGTTTAAGTTTGAAAAGGATCTGCTTAACTGCAACTTCATAATCCCATGCTTTATGATCATCCATCTTCTGAATCATACGCTGGAGCATTTCAGGAGAACCAGAAATAACACATTCTTCATATTCCCTTATGACTCTGACAAGCTCACTGTCGGTGCAGAAAAGCTCATCAATTATTTTGTTAGAATCATTCAGAACAGGAGACTGCTGAAGGTATGCTATCCCCAAATCACGTTTAACAGTGATAGACCCATTATCAGGATTCTCACTGCCGGCAAGTATATCGAGTAATGAGGATTTTCCTGCCCCATTTACTGCAATCAGAGCAACCTTGTCATCCTTATTTATATTAAAGCTTATATTATCGAAAAGAAGATTGTCTCCTATTCGCCTGGCAATACTGTCTGCCTGAAGGTAACTAATCATAAATAATCAATATTGTGCAAAGATAAAAAGTGTTACCTTACCTGCACTATTAAATTCAGCCCTATGACCATCAAGGAAAGATTTAGTCGGACTATTGAATATTTTCAGACAACCTTTCCCATAGCAGAGACTGAACTTGATTACAAGAATCCTTTTGAGCTGCTCGTGGCAGTTATTCTGTCAGCACAATGCACTGACAAGAGAGTTAATATAATAACACCTCGTCTGATAGAAAAATATCCGGATGCTGCATCGATGTCAAAAGCTCAACCTGAAGAGATTTTTGAATTTATAAAATCATGTACTTATCCAAATAATAAGGCAAAACATCTTTCAGGAATGTCGCGAATGCTGATATCTGAATTTGGAGGAAATGTGCCATCTGAGCCAGAGCTTTTACAACGTTTGCCGGGGGTTGGTAGAAAGAGTGCAAATGTTATAGCTTCTGTTGTCTTCAGAAAACCGGTTATGGCTGTGGATACTCATGTTTTCAGAGTCTCTCACAGGATAGGTCTGGTTAAAAATGCTAAAACGCCACTTAGCGTCGAGCTGCAGCTAACCCGACATATTCCTGTTGAACTGATCCATGAAGCGCATCATTGGCTGATTCTGCATGGGCGATATGTTTGTAAAGCAAGGAATCCTCTTTGTGATAAGTGTGGATTAACTGATTTTTGCAATTATTATAGAAAAAGTAGAAATAAGTTAAAATAGATTGAAATAAGAGAAAATTATTCATTAGAAGAAAGAAGGAAAATGACTACCGGGAATCGGAATTAAATCAATATTTGCTATTTTTAAAATGTAATTGAAAAGATCATATTGATGAATTATAAAGAGAGTTATATTGAGCTTCTGGAAACAAATAAAAGACTGGAGAAGGAACTTGAGTTGATCCGTTCAAAAAGCCAGGAAAAATCTGAGATCGTCAGGGAAACGATCTTCAGAATTTTTCACTCCGCATCCTATTTAATGGCAATCAGCAAGTTAGATACAGGTCAGTATGTTGATGTAAATGAGACATTTTATAAAACGCTTGGTTACTCGAAAGATGAGATAATTGGAAAAACTTCTGATGATATCCAGATTTTTGCAGATTTTGAAGAGAGCAACAAGTATATAAAACTGATTTCCAAACTAAAATGCATCAAAGACTATCCGGTAACCCTGAAAACGAAAACCGGTGAAGAGATATCTTATCTTTTTTCAGCTGATACTGTTCAGCTTGAAAATGAGATTTATCTCCTTACAATCTTCACAGAGATTAATACATTAAAAGACAGAAAGATAAAAGACAGTCACGGAAGTTTGCTGGAAGAAATATTTGAAACTGTCAGCAGTTACCTGGCATTATTCAGTGTTGATAGTGATAACAGGTTTTATATAATTGATTTAAACAGTAAAGTAGAAGAAGTAGAATTAATCAGGAAAAATGAAGTAATTGGTAAATATATTGAGGAAACCCCCCTGGTTGGCAAGTCTAAGCTTATTGAACTTCTAAACCACCTGCATTTAACCGGTGATGCACATAAATTAACGGTTTCGCCGAATGGAGATGACTCAGAAGGTTATTATATGGGATTTCTGCTCACTTCGGGAAATTTCGTAGTAACATGGGAACCAGGAAGTCACCAGAGAAACAAGGATGATCAGAATAAACAAGGTATTGTCTTTGAGAAGTTTGCGGATTTGCTTCCGGAGATGGTATATGAGGTAGATCTCACAGGAAGGATCTTATACGCCAACAGGCAGGGGTTAAATTTTTTCGGATATACAAAAGAAGAGCTGGAATCTGGTATTAATATTGCCGCAATATTTCCTGATAATTATAAGGAAATGATTGAAAATCTGAAGTCACTGACTTCGCCTGGCCAAATCTCAAGTAATGAGTATTTTGCCAAAAAAAAGGATGGAACTTTAACTCCAATAGTAACACATTCCTTTGCACTTTTTTTTGATGAAAGGATAATTGGATACAGAGGTGTAGTAACAGATATCAGTAAACAAAAAGAATATGAGAATCAGATTATAAGGGAAAAAGCATTTCTCGAACATTTATATAATTCAACTCCTGCTGCTATCGCAATTACAAGTCCATCGGGCATAGTCTCCATGATCAACCGCGAGTTCACCAATCTTTTTGGCTTTACATTAGAAGAGGCAGTGAATAAAGATATTAATGATCTTGTGGTTCCGGATGATTTTAAAGAAGAAGCCATAAAAATCGATAACCTTGCATCTCTTAACCGGAAGGAGGTACGACAAACCGTAAGAAAGGATAAATATGGGAATAATATTCATGTCACACTGGTTGCAACTGCGATAGTAATAAATAATGAAATTGTTGCAAATCTTGGTATCTACAGAGATATCACCACTGAAAGGAAAAATCAGCTTTTACAGGAGATTTTATTCAATATTTCAAATGCCGCTCTGAAACAGTACGACATCAAGGAAATTTATCCCATCATTGTTCAGGAGCTAAGTAAAATCTGGGATACTAACAATTTTTTTATAGCTCTTTACGATAAGGCTACCGAAACTCTCTCATTGCCCTTTTTTTCGGACGAAAAGGACAACTTCTATGAAATCCCCATTAAAAAGACTATAACAGGGTGGGTAATAAATAACAACAAGTCAGTTCTTCTTAAAGGAAAAGATCTGAAGTTTCTCGACGAATCAGGAGCTATTGACCTTGTAGGAACACCATGTAAAGTCTGGATGGGTGTTCCTCTGAAAGTGGAAAATGATACTATTGGGGTAATGTGTCTGCAGGATTATTATAACGAGGATAAGTTTTCCCAGGATGATCTTTATATAATGGATTTTATTGCAAATCAGATTGCTATAGCTCTACAGCGGAGAATGATGCTCGATAACATCATTCTTGCCCGACAGAGAGCTGAAGAGGCAGCACAGTCAAAGCAACTGTTCATGTCGACCATGAGCCATGAGATAAGAACCCCGTTAAATGAAGTAATCGGGATCACGAATCTCCTCCTTCAGGGAAGTCCCCGTGAAGATCAGATGGATTACATCAAAACCTTGAAATTTTCAGGAAATCATCTGCTTACCCTTGTAAATGATGTCCTCGATTACAATAAAATGGAATCGGGTAAAATAATTTTCGAACAGACACAATTTAATCTCAGTGACTTTCTCGACGAGATTTTGAGATCATATTCGTTCAGGTCAAAAGCAAAGAATCTGAGTTTTGATATAAAGAAAGCAAATGATCTGCCTGCTGAGGTAATAGGTGATCCGATAAGGCTAAATCAGATTCTTTCCAACCTGCTCTCAAATGCTCTGAAATTCACTATTCATGGAAGTATACAAGTACTGGTAAAAGAATTAAGCCGATCAGATAATCAGTCGAAATTGGAATTTACAGTTACCGATACAGGGATTGGTATTCCTAAAGATAAACACTCTTTAATCTTTGACAGCTTTACTCAAGCTTCGTCAGATACAACCCGACATTTCGGTGGTACAGGACTCGGCCTTGCAATCTGTAAAAAACTGATTGAATTGCAGGGAGGTACAATTACAATCGATAGTGAAGCCGACAAAGGATCGACTTTCCGGTTTGCCATATCATTTGGAATTTCGGACAAGGGAGCTCAGTCTCAGGCCGTTGAAGTGCCTGAAACCTTTTCCGGACTCGAAGGCAAAAAGATACTTGTTGCAGAAGATAATAAAATAAATTTCTTTGTTGCCAATAAATTCCTGATTGGTTGGGGAATAACGGTAACCCACGCTGAAAATGGTCAGATTGCTCTGGATATTCTTGAAAAAGAAGATTTTGATCTTATATTGATGGATTTACATATGCCTGTTATGGATGGTATTGAAGCTACAAGGATCATCAGAAAATCAAATATTCCAAAGATTCAGAACATTCCTATTGTCGCACTCACGGCAGCGATTATGTCAGAAAGCCATGATAAAATTGAGGACCTCAAAATTAATGATTACGTCCTCAAACCTTTCAAACCTCATGATCTATTTGAGAGAATACTAAAGCACATAAGGTGATCAGGGCGCTGCCCCAAACCCAGCTTTGTTTGTTTTATTATGTTCATTTCTTTTGCTCCTCCAAAAGAACCGAGCAGAACATAAAGTAAGGATTACAAATCCGAAATATCTACTGCGAGCTCGCCAGAGGCAAATGAACTAAAGAAAAGGAGTCCGGAAATGCCAACTTCAGCCAAAACGGCGCCTGCTACACTTGCCTTATTGGCGCTACCGTTTTGTCTGAAGTTCGCGCCATTTCCGGATTTGCCATCGCGCTACACCTGAGAATGTTCAGTAACGAGATCAGTATCGATTGGATTTAAAGTGGCCTCAGAGAATTTTGGGATAAAGCGACTGTTTTGAGGTTTGCTGCGATGGCTTATAGTAAGCAATACTGTTTGAGGAGGACTCAGGACGACGAGTTGTATTGCGTGGGCAAACCGAAAAACAGGAGCCTCAAAATTATCTGCAGCCTTGATTTTTCTTTGGTTACTTTCTTTTTATCAAGAAAAAGAAAGTAACTTTAGTTGTAGGGTAATGCCCCATAAAAATTAAATTACTTAATGCAGTTTCTGCTGATATAATCTGTCACCCGTTTATTTCCAAGATGAAATGATCTTCTGAAATCGTGACAGGCATCTTCCACCTTTCCTGAATTAAGCAGGGCAATTCCTTTATTAAGCCATACGTCAGAATTGGCTGGTTTGAGATCCAGCGACATACTGTAGTCATTAATAGCTAAATCCCATGTTTTCGAGACAAAGTATGAATCTGCACGGTCAATATAACATTCCGGATCGTTTGGGTGAAGTTTCAGGTTTTTTGAAAAATATTCCAGAGCTTTCAGGTTATCGCCCGATTTAGCTTCGACCTTTCCGGCAAGGCTCAAAGCTGCACTGTTCTCCGGATAGATTTCAAGGTATTTCGTAAGATCAGACAAAGCCTTATCTGTTTCCCCGGTTTTTCTGTAACAATCGGCTCTCAGCATCAGCAATCCGGCATCTGCAACTCCGGAACTGAGAAGTTGAGAATAAGTTGTCGATGCACCCGCCGGATCAGACACCCCGATCTGTGCCTTTGCCAGGATTCTTAAATACTTTTCATTCCCCGGATTTAAGTTATTCAGACCGGTAATAACCTTCATTACCTCAGGATACTTTCCCGATGCAAGATTGATCAGTGCCTCCGCATAAAGTATGTCGGTATTGCTCTCATAACTTTTTTTTAGTTCTGCAAGGACCTCTTTTGACTCATCAATTTTACCGGCTAAGATAAAATATTCTATTTCCGAAATACTCTTTTCAGTTATGCTGTACCATTCTTTCTTCCAGAACTGACGCCACTCCTGCCTGTTTTCAATAGTACTGAAGGCCGGATCGAGCATAATCTCTTTTTCACCTTTCTTATATTTAGAATTCAGGTTCATTTCAAGATGATATAGTGCTGTAGAAGCATCACCTTTTAATGCATAAATTCTTGAAAGGCCATATTCTCCAGAGAATGGAGTTATTTTATTAGCTTCGTTAAAATCGCTGATTGCACCGGAATAGTCACCTTTCAGAACGTTCGCTTCAGCTCTTTCCGTATATAGTCGGCTCTCTTTTGTTACGCTTATTGCCCCGTCGAGCAGGTTTATCGCCTGTTCAGGTTTCCCTGCCTCTGTAAATGCTCTGGCTTTAAGAATATAATCAATAGTCTGTTGACCATAAACTATACCGGAACTTAACAAAATCCAAAACAGAGTTATAATCTTCTTCATTTTAATTTTACTTCAAAATCATTTCGTAACCACTTTATTGACCTTTGCATTTAATTCGGTAATAACATGAACAAAACCAGAAAGATGGAATAATTCCAGTCCTGAAATACGATTTTCATAAACATCGCATTGATAGAAATATACTCCCGGAGATACAATTTTTCCTTTATAGGTCCCATCCCAGTTGATTTTAGGATCTTCTGTCCTGAATAATAGCATACCATCCCTGTTAAAGAGTTTGAAATCAATTTTTTCAACCAGTCCGGTCGTTTTTGCCATAAGTTTATCATTTATGTTATCTCCATTAGGAGTAAAAACATTCGGGATCTCATAAAAGTTGCAGGAATCGATACAAATCATTACAGATTTATCGCCCTCATTGCCTATTGCATCAAAAGCTGAAACTGCATAACATCCTGATATAGTCTCGCCTGGAAAGTGCTTGTAAGAGAAGGTGTTCTTATCATTGATTGTCAAAAGCAGGGAAAGATTTTCTTCTGATTTCATTTTAGAATAGATCTTATAGCCTGCAACATCTTCAAAACAAACAGGATCGGCTATTGCCCAGGTAAGAGTATTATATAAGCTATCGCACTTGCTGATAACATTCAGGACCGGAGGACAGGGAGCTTCATTATCAACAGGAGTAGTACAGGTGCTCTCTGAAAAATTAATCAGGTTCTTTGGCATGTTATCAGCAAGGTAACCACCTGTCGATTTGACAAAGTAACAATATTCTTTGCCGTTTACCAGACCATTATCGATCCATGTAAGCTGATTTGTTGTGCCAACTGAATCATAAGCATTTGTAGCATCATTCAATCTGAAGAAATCATACCTGGTATTGATCCATGGAACGTTGCGATTAATAGTGAAACGGGCTTTCCTGTCGCCGGGTGCGATAGCAAGAAAAACTGAGGATGCGTAGCCCGGGTCACCAATGAGAAATCTGTTACCAGAGCCATTATTCCATAAATCAATCCTGTAAATATAACCTGTTGTTGAAGTATTCAATAAAGTGTCTACATAGACAGTGTCGTTCAGATCTGTTGTTTGTATTGACTTAATCTGCTGAAAATCAGTCCCGCTTACTCCGGTTGCTCTGTAAATCAGGTATTCGTAGGGACCAGTTGCAGGAATAGTATCGAGTTTTTGGGGTTTTTTCCATGAAAGGAAAATCGATCCATTTACTGTATTCGTGTTTCTTACGCTGACATTTTTGATTACAGGTACTCCCGATACAAGAGTTGATGTAATCTCATTCGAAGCTTTGCTTTCAGTTCCATTAGGATAAACTGCGACTATTCTGTAAGTATATTCCTTACCGAACTGCAATCCTTGTCCGTTATCATTATCTGTAAATGAGATGGCAGAACTGCCGCCAATATACCCTACTTTTTTAAAACCAGTGGAAGAAGGAATACCTGCAGTGCATGAATCGGGTTTGAATGTAGATGCTCCTTCCCTCCTGTAGACACTGAATCCGGCTATTACATTCGTCACATAGCCAGACCAGGTTAACCCGATAGATTTCCCCAGGGGTACAGCGTTGATAAGATGAGGCGGCGGACCAAGAACTCTGATATTTATATTGCTAATATCCGACAGCCTGACATCAGGATTAGAGTCATCCGATTTAAAGACCACATTATATGGTTGTTTCCTCACTGCCTCATGACAAGGTATCCATCTGAATCTTGAGGAGGCAGATCCAGCCACAGAATCTACTTTAGTAAATGTGGCCTTACACGACTCGAGGCTGAAGACGCCTGAAGAAGAGTTAAGTGTCAGATGATCGTTATCCGGATCAGTCGCCGTAAACAGGAAATCAATAGTATCTCCTGCCTGTACACAGTAATCTTTAAGAGGGCCGTTTACAGGAGGTTTGTTGTTGGTATTGTAAACTTCTATCTGCATATCCCGTTCAACGACTCCTATTTTTTTCCCGTTTCGCCATTCATTAATATCCATAGCTACATTAAATTTCCCTGTGTCGGCAGGAGTATCCCAGATAAGGTCGCCGCTTATAGAATCTACTCTGATTGAGTGGGTTGCAGGAGGCAAGGTATAACCTATAATAGGTTTTCCATCCTCACGTGTACAGACGGTAAGGTTATATGACAGACTGTCTCCGTCGGGATCGAAAGCTGAAGGATTATGAATGAATAAATAATGATAAGCTGCTTTATCATATGGAGGATTAAGCAGCACAGGAGTGTTGTCGCGCCCCATGGCCGGGTTAACTGTCAGAATTGTTGAGATAGAAAAAACCACATTTACCGAATTTGGAATATTTTTAACTCCTAAATTCCTGTTCGGGTCCTGCACCACTATCTTATATATTCCAGGACCAGGATAAGTATGATCTATTACATAGATATTCCTCCTGTAAAAGTTCGGGAGAGTTAAAATACTTTTTCTTGGTGCAGTGGAAATAGTATTGTCGCCCCATTCAACATCGAGCGTGGGTCTGTCTGCGAAACTTAAGGTATATGTAAAAGTGGTAATCGTGATCTCATAAGTGAGATCCGACAATTGGATGTAGGTAATCTCACCAGCTCTGTTGTGGGTAGCATTCAGACTGGCAAAACAAAATGATACCAGTACCAGTAAAAAAAATTTCTTTGTAATAAGTTTTTTCACACCTGAGATTATTTTATTTTAAAAGATTGTTCTGTCATATCTGAAGTTAATTTAACTCCTTCTTCAAAATCGTTAATCTTCACGAGTATCATATTTGACATGTCGTTATAGAGCCGCGTCATTATAAGACTTTTTACTGAAACAGTCTTTGGCTTCTTACTGGCACCATATTCAAGATTCATACTTATTTCATTATCGGCCAGATTCATATTTTGTATTTTTCCAGAAAGTTGTTTGTCATTAACTTTGATTATTACCTTTTCAGCAAGGTACTTCTGCATCATGTTTATATATAAGGCGTCAGTTGTTGAAAACTCTTTGTCTTTAATTTCATTCCCATCTAACTTATAATCACGCAGAAAATCATCGAAATACATCCTGACAAACACTTTAAAAGAATCAATTTCCGGAATATAATCAATGCTGGTAAGTGTAACATGTACCGGATGAAGAAAAAACCATATTGAAAAAAACAGGGTTTTTAACATTATTCTTCTGTTTCATGTCTGATTTATGCAACAAAAATCAGACCAATTATTGATCAATCTTTAATACTCACACGATCTTTAAGATACTGGACGGTGCCAACCTCGATAAATGAAAATCCCGACCCGCCGGAAAAGTTACCGGCAAGTACAACAACAATATCATCACTTTTAAGATTATGCTTTTTAGTAAGGTTTTTCAATGCGATATGAATAAACTCATCTACCGATTTTTTCCGTTCCTGGAAACTTGCATAAACTCCATATGAAAGTGCCAGTTGCCTCATGGTACTTTCCGAATAGCATTGTGCAAGAATCAGATTGATGCCCCTGTAGGAAGCCATATCCCTTATTGTCCTTCCACCGGTAGTATCGGCAATTATTCCTCTCGCTCCTATCCTGAATGCAGTTTTAACCGCAACTTTTGCGAGGTATGCCGATATTTCTCCCGTAACATTCAGGTATGGGATATTCATAAATTTTTCCTTATTTTTCTCGACCTCAAGAGCTACTTTGGTCATCGTTTTTACAGCTTCCACAGGATATTTCCCGTTAGCGGTTTCTCCACTGAGCATTATTGCATCGGTCTGTGAATAAATTGCACTGGCGATATCGCTGACTTCCGCCCTGGTCGGACGGGGATTATTAATCATCGAATGAAGCATCTGTGTTGCAACAATAACCGGTTTTCTGGTAATAATACATTTTGTAATGATCATTTTCTGGATCCCGGGAATCTGTTCATAAGGAATCTCAATTCCAAGGTCCCCCCTGGCGACCATAATACCATATACATTATCAAGTATATCATCGAGATTGTCAACACCTTCCTGATTCTCGATCTTGGCAATTATCTTAATGCCACTATTAAAAGAATTAAGGACATTCTGAACATCAATCACATCCTGTTTTGACCTCACAAATGAATGTGCAATAAAATCAACATTATTCTTTGCACCCATTTCAATAAAGGTTCTATCCTTTTCAGTAAGGGAAGGGAGTTGAATCTTCACACTGGGAATGTTAACACTCTTTCTTGATGTGAGTATTCCGTCATTTTCAATGGTACATTCCAGCGCGCTCCCATTCTTTCTTAATACCCGTAGCTCTAACTCCCCGTCATCCATAAGAATCAGTGATCCTAGAGGAATATCTGAAGAAAAAGCCTCATAAGTAACATATATTGCTTCTGAGGAGCTTTTTTTCCCGGGATCTCCTATAATATTTATCGTGGCTCCCTTTTTAAGCGGAATAGGAGCATCACATATAGTGGTACGGATTTCAGGACCTTTTGTATCAAGAATAATTGCAATTTTATCAGAGATTTCACGGGTATTCTTAATTATCCTGAGGGCACCCTCAATATCAAGATGCGCCGAGTTTATCCTTATAACATCCATTCCAGCCTCATATAGTTCCTTAATAAAACCCGATTCACAGTTTTTATCCGAAATAGTGGCAACAATCTTAGTCCTTTTGGCGTCCATAAATTATTTCTTCTTTGATTTGACTATTCCCATCAGCGCCTCAACGGCCAGCCTGTAACTATCCAGTCCAAATCCGGATATACTGCCGGCACAATTTCTCCCGATGAGACTGGTATGACGGAACTCTTCCCGTGCTGATATATTGGTAATATGAACTTCAATAACAGGTTTGCTTATTGCTGCTATTGCATCGCCGATTGAGACGGAAGTATGGGTGTAACCACCGGCATTCAGGATTATTCCATCAGATAAAAATCCCGATTTCTGAATTTCATTAATTATCTCACCTTCTATATTCGATTGATAATAAGTGAAGTCGATATCGTGATAACGGGATTTAAGAACCAAAAGATAATCTTCAAATGAAGAATGTCCGTACTTTTCAGGTTCTCGCACTCCAAGAAGATTCAGATTCGGACCATTTATGATTTCTATATGCATATTAATTTGAGTAAATTATAGCAATTTGGACAGTTTCAGAATTACTATTTATATTATGGTAAAAATAGTCAAAAATATTCTGAGTACTGATATTTTTTCTTTTTCCCGCTGATCTCGATGATTTTCGCAGAGAGTTAAATTTGATCATCGTAATCTGCGGGAAACGGCGCAATTAAATCTTTCTTGCCATAAAGACGCTATGACGCTAAGGTATTCCTAAGTGATCATTATTTTTAGTGAATCTTCGTGCCTTTGCGCCTTGGTGGCATAATTCTTTTAACTACTTTTATCAAATAATCAGTCATTCAGAAATAATCAAATGAGCCTCACATGGAAACAGTCATTCAGAAATTTTGAAACCTATCTAAGGCTGGAAAAGTCATTGTCGGACAATAGTATTGAGGCCTATCAGAATGATGTTTTTAAACTTGAGAAATATTTTATTGAAACAGGAATTGATATTTCACCGTCCAATGTGACTTATTCAGATCTCAAAGCATTTATAGCATGGTATGGTATCAACAATAAGAACACGAGAACACAATCAAGGGTACTTTCAGGTGTCAGAGCTTTCTTCAGGTTTCTTCTGATTGAAGGAGAAATCGAGGAGAACCCTGCTTCGCTGATAGAATCACCAAAAATCGGACTTAAGCTACCTGAAGTATTGTCGGTGATTGAGATTGACCGGATAATCGATGAAATTGATCTCAGTAAACCGGAAGGTCACAGGAATAAAGCAATTATTGAAACACTTTATGGTTGCGGACTAAGGGTTTCGGAACTGGTGAACCTTCGTCTCACAGATATACATTATGGTGAAGAATTTGTTGTTGTAACAGGAAAGGGTAATAAGCAGAGGCTTGTCCCGGTCAGCAGGAAAGCATTGAAGGAAATAGATATTTATAAACAGGACAGAAACAGACTTACTGTGATCAAGGATCAGAATATCCTTTTTCTTAACCGTCGCGGAAGCCGGCTTACAAGGGCAATGATATTTACAATAATTAAGGACCTTGCAGCCAAAGCAGGAATAAGAAAAAATATCAGTCCTCATACATTCAGACATTCATTCGCAACTCATATGATCGAAGCAGGTGCTGACCTGCGGGCAGTTCAGGAAATGCTGGGACATGAATCAATACTTACTACTGAGATCTATACTCATATTGACAGGAGTTTTTTGCGCGATACACTAATTATGTTCCATCCAAGAGCATAAAACTTATATTTTTGTCTACCTCATCCCCCTCGCCCCCTTCTCCCAGGAGAGAAGGGGGTAAAACGCAATATGTTAATCATTTAAGTCCCTCCCCCTTGGGGGAGGGATTTAGGGAGAGGCCTTAATAAAAACTGATACAGAGAAGCACGGGGTTACACAGAGAAAATCACTTTTCGAAATTCAATTTTTAATATTAACTTTGCGACTTATTTTGCAAAATCAATAATTTAAATTTATCTCAAATCAATAAAATTATGTCACAAGTTAAAAGAGTTTACTCCTTCGGAAAGAAAACTGCAGAGGGTAGAACCGACATGAAAAACCTCCTTGGAGGTAAAGGTGCTAACCTTGCGGAAATGTGTCTCTTAGGATTACCGGTTCCTGCAGGTTTCACAATTACAACTGAAGCTTGTAATGAATATTATAAGAACGATTGTACCCTGCCGGCAGAATTGATGCCTGAAGTATGGGCTGCTATGCGGAAAACAGAAGAGACAATGAATATGAAGTATGGTGATCCCGAAAATGCATTACTTGTCTCATGTCGTTCAGGTGCCCGCAGTTCTATGCCAGGAATGATGGATACAGTTCTTAATATAGGCCTTTGCTCTGCAACCATTCCAGGATTCCTGAAGAAGACCAACAACCCTCGTTTTGTATGGGATTCATATCGGCGTCTTATTATGATGTATGCCGACGTTGTCATGGAAAAAGCCGAAGGTATTGATCCGGGTGAAGGAAAAGGAATACGTAAACAGCTCGATGAAAAACTTGATGAGTTTAAAAAGCAGAAAGGTTACAAATCTGATACTGAAATATCGGCTGATGAACTAAAGCTTCTTTCAGAAGAATTTAAAAAAATAGTAAAGAGTGCCCTCGGAAAACCTTTCCCTGATGATGCAAAAGAACAACTCGAAGGCAGTATTAAAGCTGTTTTCAAAAGCTGGAATGGAAAGAAAGCCGTTTCATACCGTCGTATAGAAGGTATACCTGATAACTGGGGAACAGCTGTTAGCGTTCAGTCGATGGTATTTGGCAATATGGGTGACTCATCCGCCACAGGTGTAGCATTTACCCGTAACCCTGCAACCGGTGAAAACCTATTCTATGGTGAGTGGCTGGTAAATGCCCAGGGAGAAGATGTTGTGGCAGGTATCCGCACCCCGAGTCCTCTAAATGATGATACAAAAAATGATCAGAATCAGCATCTTCACAGTATGCAGGAGGCAATGCCAGGTACATACAAGGAGCTTTGGGATATCCGTAATATCCTTGAAAAGTCGTTCCACGATATGCTTGACATAGAGTTCACAATACAGGAAGGTACTCTTTATATGTTGCAATGCCGTACCGGTAAAAGGACAGGAACTGCGGCACTTAACATGGCAATGGATATGCTTCACGAAAAACTGATCGATGAAAAAACAGTCGTTATGCGTGTCGATCCTGCACAGCTCGATGAGCTTTTGCATCCGATCTGCGATCCTGGCGCTGAAAATAAAGTTAAAGCGGTTGTAAGAGGGTTACCTGCAGGACCTGGAGCAGCAGTCGGAAAAGTTGTTTTCAATGCTGAAGATGCTGTTGCATGGTTCCGGAAAGGTGAAAAAGTTATTCTTGTCAGGGAAGAAACTAATCCTGAAGATGTTGAAGGTATGCGCGCTGCAGATGGCATTCTCACGGCACGCGGAGGTATGACATCTCATGCTGCGCTTGTTGCGCGAGGCTGGGGAAAATGCTGTATTGTTGGTGCAGGAGCCCTCCATGTTGATGCTTCAAAAAAGATCGCAAAAATCACAGGTTCAGATATAGTAATTAAAGAGGGTGATATTCTAACCCTGAACGGCACAAAAGGAAATGTTTATACCGGAGCTGTTACCCTGATGGATGCAACAGAAAACCCACGTTTTAAGGAATTCATGACGATAGTTGATAAGTATCGCAAAATGGGTGTGCGCACAAATGCTGAAACTCCTGAAGATGCTATAATTGCTCGTAATTATGGTGCAGAAGGGATTGGGCTCTTCCGCACAGAACACATGTTTTATGGTAAAGGATCGGAGACTCCATTATTTCTTCTTCGCAAAATGATCCTGAGTGCAAATGAAACAGAACGCCGTAAAGCTCTTGATGAACTCTTCTCACATGTTAAAAAAGACATGAAGGAAACTATGGCTGCTATGGATGGCCTACCAGTCACTTTCAGGCTTCTTGATCCTCCTCTCCATGAGTTTGTACCACAGGGAGCAGAAAAACAGGAAGAACTTGCAAAATCTCTTGGCATTAAAAAAGAAGATGTTGCCAAACGTGGCGAGGCTCTGCATGAATCAAACCCTATGATGGGCCATCGTGGAGTACGTCTTGGAATCACATTCCCTGAAATTTCAGAGATGCAGGTTCGCGCAATATTTGAGTCTTCACTGGAACTTATTAAAGAAGGGAAGAAACCTCATCCTGAAATTATGGTTCCCGTAACAGGTGAAGTCAATGAATTGGACTACACCAAGAAGGTTGTCGACAGAGTCTATGAAGAAGTCTGTAAAAAATTCAGCGCAAAAGCTATTGAGTACAAATATGGTACAATGATAGAAATACCGCGTGCATGTCTTCTCTCAGACCGCATGGCAAAGAGTGCTGAATTCTTCTCATTCGGAACAAACGACCTAACCCAGATGACTTTTGGTTTTAGCCGTGATGATACCGGTGGATTCCTTCACGATTATCTCGACAAAAAGATTTTAACTGCTGATCCGTTCCAGACTATAGATCAGGATGGCGTTGGTCAACTTATCAAAATGTCGGTTGAAAAAGGCCGGTCTACCAGACCCGATCTTAAAGTAGGTATCTGTGGCGAGCAGGGTGGTGACCCGGCTTCAGTTGAATTCTGTTTCAAAGCAGGTTTGACTTATGTAAGCTGTTCCCCGTTCAGGGTACCGATTGCAAGGCTGGCAGCAGCACAGGCTTCAATCAAATTCGGTAAATAACCTGATATCATGGTATAAAAATGTAATAGGGACATGCCTCGGCATGTCCCTATTTTCTTCTTTTCAAGGCTGACTGATCTAACCAAATAGTAAAATAGTAAATCCCTTTAACATAGCTATGAGCTTTGAAAAGCACTTTGCCCTATCGCCCGTCGGAATAATTATTAAAAAAAATGAAGTATATTTCGAGATCATATAAGTTAATGGTTTATAAACTAAGAATTTATTGATTTTCAAACAAATTCTCTTGAAATGATTGATGCCCGGGATTTATTAGAATATGGTATTCAGGACGTTACGGAGATTCTCTATAATCCATCTTATAATACCCTGTTTGCTGAGGAGACAAAACCCGGACTTGATGGCTATGAGAAGGGGATTATAACCCGGACAGGTGCGATTGCTATTGATACCGGGGTTTTTACAGGACGTTCACCAAAAGATAAGTATGTTGTGCTGGATGATAAAACCAGGAATACCGTATGGTGGAAATCAGAAAAAGTAAAAGTTTCCGATAACAAACCAATTTCACTTGAGATTTGGAACCATTGCAAAAACATTTCCGCGAAACAATTATCCGGAAAAAGACTTTTTGTAGTTGACTGTTTTTGCGGAGCAAATAAAAATACACGGTTATGTGTCAGATTTATTCTTGAGGTTGCATGGCAGGCCCATTTCGTAAAAAATATGTTTATCCGGCCTGAGCAGGAGGAACTGGATGTCTTCAAACCTGATTTTGTTGTACTTAATGCTTCCAAGGCTAAAAACCCTGACTGGCACCAACAGGGACTCAATTCCGAGAATTTTGTTTTTTTCAACCTCACTGAAGGCATGTTGGTAATCGGAGGTACATGGTATGGAGGTGAGATGAAAAAAGGAATCTTTTCTGTTATGAATTATTATCTGCCACTCAAGGGAATAGCCTCTATGCACTGCTCCGCGAATGTTGGTAAAAATGGTGACACAGCCATATTTTTCGGTCTCTCCGGAACAGGAAAAACTACACTCTCCGTCGACCCTGAGAGAGCTCTCGTGGGTGATGATGAACATGGCTGGGATGATGAGGGTGTCTTCAATTTTGAAGGAGGCTGTTATGCCAAATGTATCAAATTAAGCAAGGAGAATGAGCCCGATATCTATTACGCAATAAGGCGTGACGCTCTTCTTGAAAACCTGGTGGTATTATCTGATGGTACAATAGACTTTAACAATAATTCAAAAACAGAAAATACCAGGGTTGCTTATCCTATATATCATATTCATAACATTGTAAAACCTGTTTCAAAAGCGGGACCTGCTAAAAAAGTTATCTTCCTTTCGGCGGATGCATTCGGTGTTCTGCCTCCGGTAAGCCGCCTCACTGAGGAGCAGACGCGATATTATTTCCTCAGCGGATATACTGCAAAAGTTGCAGGAACGGAGAGAGGAATTGTTGAACCGGTACCCTCTTTCTCAGCTTGTTTTGGTTCGACTTTCCTTATGCTCGATCCTATCATTTATGCAAATGAACTCATAAGGAAGATGAAAATGAATAATTCAGAAGCCTGGCTGGTAAATACAGGCTGGATGGGAGGCCCTTATGGTATAGGTACACGGATCGACCTGTCTTCCACCCGGCTGATAATTAATGCAATTCTTGATGGTTCAATCAGTGATTGTGAATTTGTTGCTCTTCCTGTTTTTAATTTAAATATCCCTGCCCGAATAAAGGGAGTTAATGAAAGCATTCTTGATCCTGCAAAAGCTTGGGACTCGAAATCCAGATGGCGTGTTGCAGCAACTGACCTGGCGCTGAAGTTCATTAATAATTTCAGTAAATTTACTGCAAATAAAGAGAGTGCCAGGCTGGTCAGCTTTGGACCCGTAATCTGAATTATCCGGTCTTTACTTTAAATATTATTTCTGGCATCTTAAAATTGTTTTAGAGTATGAATATACTGAATGCCGTACTCGCAGTTTTACTGGCGTATCTGCTTGGATCAATACCATCAGCCGTATGGATCGGAAAACGATTTCACAACATCGATGTGAGAGAACATGGAAGCGGAAATGCCGGTGCGACAAACACTATAAGAGTTCTGGGATGGACAACCGGCATCCCGGTTCTGCTTATAGATATAGCAAAAGGATGGCTGGCTTCAATGTTACCGGTCTTTTTTCATCTGGCGGACCATGGAAGTGCACTTCTGACAAATCTGCAGATTGCAGCCGGTATTATAGCCATCATCGGCCATATATTTCCTGTTTTTGCCGGATTCAAAGGAGGAAAAGGAGTTGCAACTGTCTTTGGAGTGTTTCTGGCATTACAACCCTTGCTTACAATATGTTGTATGGGAGTTTTTCTGGTAGTATTATTTCTGTCGGGTATTGTATCAGTTTCATCAATGAGTGCCGGAATAGCTTTTCCACTTTTCCTTTTTCTATTTTTTGATTCTCCCTCAATATTATTCAAAATATTTGCTCTTCTTGTCGGAATAGCTCTTCTTGTAACCCACAGGAAGAACATAGGCAGAATATGGAGAGGAGAAGAGACCAGGCTGCTCAAATTCCGTAAAAAGAACAAAGAGTCTTGAAGATTTGAGAAGCTCCCCTGATTTTGTCTGTGCCCTGTGCCATGAGCCCTGAGCCCTGAGCCATATCCCTTTAGAATTGTTCCAGCAGTTGTATCCTTTTGCTGATAGGTGGATGTGTTGCAAAGAGTGATGTCAGAGAGAAAGAGGATTTTTTCTCCAGGGCCTGGGGATTCTCGATGAACATCTGGGCAATATCTTTTCTTTTCACTGCTTCAATTGTAGGATCAACTGAAATCTTTCTGAGTGCGGATGCAAGGGCGAGGGGCCTGTGTGTAAGCTCAGCCGAGCCAGCATCTGCCAGGTACTCCCGTTTCCTTGACAAGGCAAACCTTAAAAGAGATGAGATCAAATAACCAACAAGAGCAAGTAAGAGAGCAATAATTACTGCGCCTCCCCAATCCTTCTTACCCCTTCCACCCCCTCCAAATTGTATCCCTCTGAAGATAGCCTGTGAGATGAATGCAAATATCCCGACAAAAACAATTGAAATTATAAGTAACCTGACATCCCGGTTCTTTATATGGGTAAGTTCGTGGGCAATAACTGCTTCAAGTTCTTCATCATTAAGCTTTTCGATTATGCCCCGTGATAGTGATATTGAAAATGTATTTTGATTTATTCCACTGGCAAAGGCATTTAAAGAATCATCTTCAATAATATTAATTTTTGGCGTTGTCATACCTGTAGCTATACACAGGTTCTCAACCAGGTTATAGATCCTTTTATTATCATTCCTGGCAAGAGGTTTTGAATCAGTTGCAGTGTTAATCATTGCTGAATGAGAAAACCAGGCTATTGTAAACCAAATAAGTACGCCAAATATTATGAATGGTACAGTTATAAGAAAACTATGGTTAATCTGGCTCATAGTTCGATGTTCTTCCGAACCAAATGATAAGAAAAAAAAGAATAGCCATGTCAGCACGAAAAAGATGACAGGAAACATCACCAATAACAGCACCGAATTAGAATTATTCCTCCATATCTGGCTCTGCAAACCAAAATATTTCATATTGTCAGAACTGTATTTTGGGAGGTTGTTCTGCTTCAGCCCGCTGATTACCAAGTTCAAACATTGGCTCGCGTTTGAAACTAAACAGTGTGGCAATCAGGTTCGAAGGGAACAATTCAATTGCAACATTAAGCTCTTTTGTTGCCGAGTTAAAGAAACGGCGTGCAGCAGCTATCTTGTTTTCAATATCTGAAATCTCATTCTGCAGTTCCATAAAATTCTGGCTTGCCTTAAGATCAGGATATGCTTCCACAGACACTTTCAAACCTTCAAGTGCTGCAGATAATTTATTTTCGGCTTCTATCTTTTCATTTATAGTAGTAGCCTTCATAGCATTGGAACGTGCATCCGTAATATCTGTAAGCACTCCTCTCTCGTGTCCCATATAACCTTTCACAGAGTCAACCAGCTGAGGTATAAGATCGTGCCGTTGTTTCAGTTGAACATCAACATCAGCAAAAGCCTGCTCCCGGTTATTTCTAAGCCTGACAAGCCTGTTATATAATGAAACAGCCATCAGAATGAAAAGAACAATGATCGCCAGAAAAAATAGTACAATTATCATCTTCGTATTTTTTAAATTATTTTTTATCCAACTTTTAAATAGAATAATTTGAAAATAAAGATAGTTATATTTACGATAATTATATTGCGGGTTATATCATTTTAAGTTTGCAATATTTGAAATTTATTAAAGTTATCTGATATGGAAAAGAGTTTAATAGGAACAAAAACAGAGCAGAACCTGCTGAAGGCTTTCGCCGGAGAATCGCAGGCTAAGAACAGATACGAATTTGCAGCAAAGGTTGCAAAAGAAGAAGGTTTTGAACAGATTTCCGGAATCTTTCTTGCAACTGCATTACAGGAACAACAACATGCCAAAAGATTCTTCAGGTTTCTTGAAGGTGGCATGGTTGAAATAACAGCATCCTATCCTGCAGGTAAAATTGAAACGACAAAAGATAATCTTTTTGCAGCAACAGAAGGTGAGCATGAGGAATGGAGTGACCTTTATCCTGCTTTTGCAAGGATAGCAGAAGAAGAGGGATTTAAGAACATTTCAACAGCATTTAAGGCTATAGCTACAGCAGAAAAGGGTCATGAAGAAAGATACAGAAAGTTACTGGAGAATGTGATGCAGGATAAAGTATTCCAGCGTGACGAAAAGGTTTTCTGGTACTGCAGAAAATGCGGTTATATACATTTCGGCACAAAACCACTCAAGAATTGTCCGGCCTGTCTGCACCCTGAGGCTTATTTTGAACTACTTCCAAATAATTATTAATAATGATTGACGGGAAAGATACTCTGGATCTTATAACCAGTCGTCAGAGCGTCAGAAAATACAGTGATAGACTGCTTGAGAAAGAAAAGCTTGACAGGATAATTGAAGCTGGCAGAATGGCTCCTTCTGCATGCAATGCACAGCCATGGAAATTCATTGTTGTAACAGATCCGGAGCTTGTTTTGAAGATTGCAGAGGCAGCTTCTGCAAAACTGATCGGTATGAATAGCTTTGTTGCCGAGGCACCGGTTATTCTTGTTATTGTGAGGGAAAAACCAAACTTCTCATCTAAAGTCGGATCTACAATAAAGAATAAGGATTATTCTCTTATTGATATAGGTATTGCAACAGAAAACATATGTCTGCA
The DNA here is from genome assembly GCA_017882305.1 of Bacteroidales bacterium. Taxonomy (GTDB): domain Bacteria; phylum Bacteroidota; class Bacteroidia; order Bacteroidales; family VadinHA17; genus LD21. The sequence goes on from JADGPU010000028.1 coordinate 34,068, forward strand.
GGCGAAGGCTGAAGGAATTGGCTCCTGCATAATCGGATGGTTTGATGAGAGGATGTTAAAGAAACTGCTTGATATCCCAAAATCAAAACGAGTTGAGCTGATTATCACATTAGGATATTCATTGAGCGAACAACGCGAAAAAAGGCGAAAGCCTGCTGCGGAGACTGTGTCATATAATAAATATTAGCTGCTATTTCAGCCTTTCCAACGCCCCCTTTATTCTCTTCACAGCCTCAACAAGCAGATCATCTGATGTTGCATACGAAATTCTCAGGCATTCAGGAGCACCAAAGGCATCACCGCCAACAGTCGCTACCTGTGCCTTATCGAGTAAGTAGAGCGCCAGATCGTCTGAGTTGGTGATTTTGGTTTCACCATCCGATTTGGCAAAGTAGAAGCTTATATCCGGCATCACATAGAAGGCTCCCTGTGGAATTCTCAATTTAATTCCTTTTATCTCTTTAAGCAATCCGCATATCAGATCGCGACGGCGGAGAAATGCCAGTTTCATCACCTGTCGGGAATCTCCTTTGCCTTGTATGGCAGCTAACGCGGCGCGCTGGGCAATTGAACAAACACCTGATGTGAACTGACCCTGCAATTTATCGCATGCCTTTGCTATCCATAATGGTGCACCAATATATCCTATCCTCCAGCCTGTCATCGCGTATCCTTTTGATACTCCATTGACTGTAATGACCTTGTCGTAGATAAAATCGAAAGAGGCCAGACTTATATGTTCACCGGTGAAAATAATATGTTCATAAATCTCATCTGAAATTATAAATACTCCTTCATGTTTTTCGACTACCCTGGCAATTTTCTCGATCTCTTCACGGCTGTATACCATCCCTGTTGGATTTGAGGGTGAATTGAAAATGATTAACCTGGTCTTATTGGTAATTGCAGCCTCAAGCTGTTCTGGTCTGATTTTGAAATCATTCTCCAG
>JADGPU010000164.1 GCA_017882305.1 Bacteroidales bacterium
ACTTACGACAGGCGATATTCAATTTACTGGGATCTTTTTAATCAAATTCCAGCCACATCCCGGTAATATGGCTGGATTAGTTTTCGGAGTAAGGACAACAAGAAAATAAAGAATTAGTTGGAAAACCCTTCTGCCGCTTGGGGCAGAGGGGTTCAACTCGCATTTGGGGGGTAAAATCAGGCAAGTACATGTTCCAGAAAGATTTTTAATCCTATTGCAATTAAAAGCAAACCCCCTATTATTTCAACTTTGTTCCCGAGTCTCACGCCGGCAGATTTGCCAATCCTGATTGCTGTCATTGAAGCAAGGAAAGTGATCGCTGCTATAACTATCCCTGCTTTCCATATCTTTACCTCAAGGAAGGCAAAACTAATTCCTACGGCAAATGCATCGATACTGGTAGCAAGGGCAATAGTCAGGAGGACAATGGTACTGCTGAAATCTTTCGTCTCTTCATCTTTGGTTTTCTTAAGCCCCTCAACAATCATTTTTATCCCGAGAAAAGAAAGCAAGCCTAATGCTATCCAGTGATTTGTTGATTTTAAAGCATTCGAAATCATTGAACCCAGGAAATACCCTGTAATAGTTAGACCACCCTGGAATACTGCCAGTACAATTGCAACCCATGTTGCCTGTCTGAAAAGAATACCATTCCGGATAACGCCGTACGAGAGTGAAACGGCAAATGTGTCGAATGATAAACCCAGGGCAATAACCAGAATTGTAAAATAGTCCATGGTGGAATCATGAGTCCGCAAATATAATATAAATCATCACTAAAAAGATTTTGAAATTGATTGTATATATTTGGACACGATAATCTTGTATTCAATGAAAGCCGTGATTCAACGCGTAAGCAGGGCATCCGTGACAATCGGCAATAAGATCAAATCTGAAATCGGAGTTGGGCTACTTATTCTGGTAGGGATCGAAGAAGCTGATAATGATACCGATATTGAGTGGCTCTGCAGTAAAATAGTAAATCTCCGTATCTTTAACGACACCAACGAAGTAATGAATCTTTCGGTTCTTGATATCGGTGGAAATATTCTGGCAATCAGTCAGTTCACGCTTCACGCAAAAACAAAAAAAGGAAACCGACCTTCATATATGCGTGCCGCCCAGCCGGATATTGCAATTCCGTTGTATAACAGGTTTGTGATGAGGCTCTCTCATCTAATGGGAAAAGAAGTCAATACAGGGGAATTTGGTGCTATGATGCAGGTAGAGTCAGTTAATGATGGCCCGGTAACGATAATTATTGACACTAAAGAGAAGGAATGATCATGAATACTGATATATCCGAAGAAAAGAGTTTCAAAAAGTCAGTACTTCTTGTTTCTACTTTTGCTGCTTTTCTGACTCCGTTTCTTACCTCAGCAGTCAATCTCGCTTTGCCCTCTATAGGCAAAGAACTCCATGCAAATGCTATCAGTCTGGGCTGGGTAATCAGCAGTTTTATTTTAACATCAGCTATTTTTCTTTTGCCGTTTGGGCGGCTTGGCGATATTATAGGCCGAAAAAAAATCTTCTCATCTGGAATTTTGCTGTTTACCATTTCAACTTTTCTGATAATATTTTCCCATAGCATCATCTCACTGATAATTCTCCGGATATTTCAGGGTTTTTCCAGCGCAATGATCTTCGGTACAAGTATGGCAATTCTTACCTCTGTATTTCAGCCGGGAGAGAGGGGAAGAGCGATAGGTATAAATATTACAGCAACATATCTTGGATTATCTCTCGGACCTGTTATAGGAGGTCTGTTGACTCATTATTTCGGATGGAGAAGTATTTTTGCGTTTCTTGTTCCTTTTGGCATTATTTCATTGATCCTGATTCAAAGGAAAATTAAAACTGAATGGGCAGAAGCTGCAGGTGAAAAATTTGACTGGCGCGGATCTGTAATATATGGGATAGCGCTTGCATCATTCATGTATGGGTTTTCGCGGCTTCCCTCTTCACTGGGGTGGATCTGTATAGTGACTGCTGTTCTGATGGCTGTTGTATTCCTGATTTTTGAGAATAAAATCAGCAATCCTGTCTTTGATATACGGCTTATTCTGAAAAACAGGGTCTTTGCATTCTCCGGTTTAGCAGCACTCATTAATTATTCTGCAACCAGTGCAATTGGCTTTTTTATAAGTCTTTACCTGCAATATCTTAAAGGACTTGATGCCAGAACAGCCGGTCTGATAATGATATCACAACCTATTGCTATGACGCTTCTGTCACCTGTTGCAGGAAAATTATCAGATAAGAGAAATCCCGGAGTCATAGCCTCAATCGGGATGGGAATTACTGCAACTGGGCTAGTATTACTCTGCTTTATCAGGGAGACTACTCCAGATTATTTTATTGTATTATTGCTCTTACTCATGGGAATCGGGTTTGGTCTCTTCTCTTCTCCTAACTCAAATGCAATAATGAGTTCTGTTGAAAAACGTCATTTAGGAGTTGCGTCCGGAGTTGTCGGGACCATGAGGATGGTTGGTCAAATGATGAGTATGGGTATTGCAATGATGCTCATATCATTATATATAGGGAAACAAACGATTAATCCTGCAACATACCCGGGTTTGATTTCAGCAATGAGAACCGGCTTTGTAATCTTTTCAATACTATCTATAATTGGAGTTTTTGCCTCTCTTGCCAGACATGAGAAAACTGCGAAAACAACTTAATATTCCAATTAAAATAATTATGAAAACAAAAAGCATTATATTAACCCCGTTCTTTTTCCCTATTGCGGTGTAGTTTATTTAACATAAAAACTAATTACATGACAAAACTATATCAAAAACTGATCAATTCATGTCCTTCAGAAACCGAAATTAAAAAGGGACTTAAAAAAGTATCCTCCTCAGCTGCGGATATTCCTGATAGGCATCTCCTGATGAGTCTTTTGAACATGATAGATCTTACCAGCCTAAATACTACTGATAATAAAAGCTATATTATACATTTTACAGGTAAAGTAAACAGCTTCTCAGGTCGTTTTTCAAATATACCTAATGTTGCTGCTATCTGTGTATTCCCAAATTATGTGGCAGTTGTTAAAGAGAAACTTACGGCCAGGAATGTTAAGATCGCGGCTGTTGCAGGTGCTTTTCCTACCTCCCAGACATTCAGAAGTATCAAGGTCTCTGAATGTAAAATGGCTGTTGAGGCAGGAGCCGATGAAATTGATATAGTTATCCCTGTTGGAGCTTTTCTCGGAAATGATTTTGCATTGGTTGCCGATGAAATCAGGGAAATCAAGGGAGCTATCGGAAGCAAACAGCTTAAGGTTATTGTCGAATCAGGACTTTTAGGGGATTTTGAACACATTTTCAAAGCATCCATGATTGCAATGGATGCCGGAGCTGATTTTATTAAAACATCAACCGGGAAAACCACTATTTCTGCTACTCCGGAAGCAGCATTCGTAATGTGTCGCGCAATTTCGGATTTTTATTCAGAAACAGGAATTAAAGTTGGTTTTAAACCAGCGGGAGGAATAGTTACTCCTGCAGATGCAATAAATTATTATCAGATTGTTAAACATTGCTGCGGGGAAGGATGGCTTAATAATACTCTGTTCAGAATCGGGGCAAGCAAACTAGCTAATAATATTCTTTCAGATATTTCAGGTTGCCCGAGTAATCATTTTTGAGAACCGGTCATCAGGATGTTTTGATTTATCTCTGGTAATTATCATTACTTTTGTGTTTTGAATCGGCCAAAATGATGATATTTTCCAGTTCAGATTTAATGCAAGATACTGTTCCGCGTAAAATTGTTATTAATCAAGACACTACGCGAATAAACCATGATTCAGTATTGAATATTATATCCATCCAGCCGAAAGATTCTGTTAAACACAAATTCATAACTGTCCACCAGAATACACTTATTGATTATAGTGATACAACTTCTGTTTGTACCCGGAACAGCATTGCAGACCCGACATTTTATGATTTTAACAATTTTATTTTTAGAATTGGATTTGGATCTTACAAGCAGTTCCCTTTTATTTTTACTGAAAAAGTCAGAAAGCAACAGACGGAGGAGAAAGCATTGCTGATAAAACATCTCAAGCCAGGCAATGATTTGCCGACATATCCCCTTCACACTGACTGGATGATTTTAATAATCCTTGTTGCAGTTTTTTTATATTCTTTAGTTAAAAGAGCTTCAGGCAGTTTGTCGCCTGGTTTTGCCAGGTTTTTTTTGTTCAGGGGAATAAATGATCCTGTCTCGCGAGATGCCAGGGGACTATTTCAGTGGCAGTCGACAATTCTGAATCTTATTTCATTTCTCATAATCGGGCTGTTTGGTTATTCTGCAGCTTCGTATTATAACTTCATCCCTACAGGGTTCAAGGGAATAACTATATGGTTAATAGCTCTTGGAATAATCAGTTCGGCCATTACATTAAGGCACATCACCTGCATTATAACTGGCGCCACAAGCGGAGAACAGGAGGTATTCACTAAATACCTGCTTGGCATTTATCAGTCTTACAGGTTTGGAGCGCTTTTTCTTTTTTTCATTATTATCCTGATGTCATATACCAGAATCCTGCCCATAAGAGATTTTATTATATCAGGAATAATCGTAGTGGGACTAATGTATATGATCAGGGTTATCAGGCTAGTGATAATTTTTCTAAACAGGAGTATTTCAATATTCTATTTGATTTTGTACCTTTGTGCGCTGGAAATTCTGCCTGTTTTGATAATAGTAAAATATTTTACAGGTCTTGTTTAGATTGGCTTGGGTTACTTTGAAAGTTGAACTTAA
>JADGPU010000086.1 GCA_017882305.1 Bacteroidales bacterium
AAGATTTGTATTTATTTTAGCTTTTATTGCAGTGAAGAGGGAAGCGAATACAGGATGAGCATGAACGATGGCCAACACCTCTTTCTTCTTCTTATAAATAGAAAGATGCATTGCAGTTTCAATAGAGGGTTTTAGATGTGGTGTAAGGTTCTCACCAAAAATACTTACAATGCCAACTTCTTTCCACTTCATTCTGCCTTTATCTGTGGCTGAAGGTGTTATCAGGATAAGTTCTTCAGAAAGACGCAGACTGATATTTCCGCCTGAAGTCGTTGTGAGTCCATGCTTGTAGAGGCGCCTCATAAAACGCGCTACATCCTTACGTTCGGCCTTGTATTTATCTTTGATTTCCATGGAGTATGCTAACTGACCAGGTCTATTATTCCATTTAAAATGTAACGAGGACGGTACGGGAACTGGTCGATACCATTCCGGTCGGTGATGCCGCTTAAGACCAGCAGAGTATCAATTTCTGATTCAAGACCGCATCTGACATCAGTATCCATCCTGTCGCCTATTACTATTGCATCTTCTCTTTTGATACCTAGACGCTTAAGAGCACTTCGCATCATAAGCGGATTGGGTTTGCCGACAAAATAAGCTTTTTTCCCGGCAGCAATTTCAATCGGTGCAATAAGAGCTTTTGTAGATGGGGTAATTCCAACTTCGACCGGACCGCTGATGTCTGAATTGGTGCCTATCAATTTTGCTCCTCTAATCACAAGATTTACAGCTAGTTCAACCTTTTCAAAATTATAGCTGTGAGTATCACCGACAACAACATAGTCGGGATTGACATTGTTTACGCTGTAACCAACACTGTATAAAGCATGAATGAGTCCGGCATCACCTATTATATATACGCTGCCATTTGGTTTCTGATTTGAAAGGAAGCTGGCAGTGGCAAGCGCGCTTGTATAAAAATGCTCTTCTCCAATGTCAATCCCCAGTCTTTTCATCTTTTCGTGTAGTTCCTTTGGTGTCCTTTCGCTTGAATTGGTCAGGAATAAGTATTTCTTTCCCGATTCTTCAAGCCATGCTAAAAAATCCGTTACCCCGGGAAGGAGTTTATTTCCATGGTAAATTACACCATCCATATCGATGATGTATCCTGCTTTCCCTTTTATGTTCTCCAGCACATTTTCCATATTTTGTGAATTTACAGGCAAAGATAACTATGATTTGTTTCAATTCAGTTAATGGTTAATTAATTGATTCTTATCTTCCTTCTTGTACAAAAGATGCAATAGTGTTGGTAAAATGATCAGAAGAAGCGGAAGTGCAATAATGAAACCACCTATCACTGCAATTGCAAGCGGCTGATGCATCTGTGCACCAGTCCCTACACCAATAGCAAGAGGCATCAATGCTATGATCGCTCCGAGTGCCGTCATGAGCTTTGGCCTTAGACGTGTTGAAATTGCGTAGACCAGGGATTCATCAACAGTTCCTTTTAATCGGTTTGTTGTGAACTGCTGAAACGTAAAGATCGCATTTTCACCTATTATTCCGACAATCATTATCAATCCTGTATAACTACCCACATTCAGAGGTGTATTTGTGATGAAAAGAGCAATCAGACTTCCTGATATCCCCAGAACAGCTATGAAGAGGATTGAGCAGGCTGCTCTGAAATCTTTGAAAAGGAATAGCATTAGGGCAAAAACCAACAGGCTTGATAAAATAAGAATCATCAGGAGTTCATTAAACGATTTCTGCTGATCGGCATATTCGCCACCATATACAATATTATAACCCTGGGGGAGAAATACTTTGGAGTCAATTGTTTTCTGAATCTCTTTCATTGCAGTTCCCAGGTCCTTGTTATTCAACCTGGCAGTTACTATAGATACCGATTTGAGATTATCCCTGTTTATTTCAGCAACTCCCTCCTTTAATCCGATCGTAGAAAGTGAAGCCACGGGTTTAAGTTTTCCATCGGAGAGGAATACAAACTGATTTTTGATGTTTTCAAGGCTGTTTTTAGTGCTATTCGGATAAATCATCCTTATTGAGGTCATCTGCTCTTTCTCGAGGATACTTCCGATTATATTTCCCTCATTCATGGTTTGCAACTGAAACTGAAATGAGGAAGGTGATATTTTAAACTGTGCAAGCTTTTGCTGGTCAGGAATTACCTCTATTGATGGACCAGCAATAATAACACCATCAAAAACATCCTCAACACCTTCGATCTTTTCAACTTCAACAGCAACTTTCTTAGCCAGTTCATTAAGGGTTTTGTGATCGCTTCCAAATATTTTAATCTCAATCGGTTGTACAGATGCCATAAGATCACCAAGCATATCACCGATTACCTGTCCGAAATCAATCTGAAGAGCAGGCTGAGTTGCTTCTATCTTCTTCCTTATGTCATCAATAACCTCAACAGTACTTCTTTTCCTGTCATCTTTTAAATGTATCAAATAGTCGCCGTCGTTAGGTTCAGTTATAAAAAATCCCATCTGGGCACCTGTCCTTCTTGAGTAAGTCGCAACCTCTGGTATCTTTACAATTATTTTCTCAACTTCAATAAGTATGCTGTTGGTCTCTTCAAGTGTTGTTCCTGGAGGAGCTTTGTAATCGAGGACGATTGAGCCTTCATCCATTTCAGGAAGGAAGCCAGTTTCGAGACGCGGAAGTATATATATTATTGATAGAAGCAGAAAGAGAATGAAAAGAACACTTAATACAGGTCTGCGAAGAAAAAAGCTTACCCAGTTCCTTGTTTTAATAGTTTTGATATCTGTTTTTTTCTTTTCAGGGAAGAGAGATCTTAAATTGGAAAACCAAAGATAAATTACCGGAAGTCCGATCCAGGTAACAAAGAAGGAACAAACCAGGGTTATGATCATTGTATTTGTAAGAACATTGAAATAGGCACCTGCCACTCCACCCAGCAACATAAAAGGTACAAATATCACAATGGTGCTAATAGATGATCCGACCATAGATGGTATAAGATATGTTATAGCCTGGTGAACAAGCTGATTTGAAGACCTGTCGGGAAATTCTTCATGTGTCCTGTGTATCTGTTCCACAACAACTACAGCATCATCAATAATTAACCCTATGGCAGCGGCAATTGCTCCGAAGGTCATAATATTCAGAGTATACCCGATACAATAAAGTACGATTATTGTAAGAAGCAGCGTAACAGGAATTGTTACAAGGATGGTTGCACTGGCTCTGAAGGATCTTAAGAACATTATAGCCACCAGGAGTGCCAGCAGAAGTCCTAACCAGAGGCTGTCGTTGACACTTTTAATTGCTTTGTTTACAAAATCTGCCTGATCATAATATAAAGAAATATGGACATCCGGGGGAAGGATCTTTTCAAGTTCTTTCTTCTTTGAAGCAACATTTTCCGAAAGATTAATCAGGTTCGCAGCTGGTTGTTTTAGTATTGCTACCAGGAGGCCCTGGCGTCCGTTTGCATTGATCCTTGTATACTCAGTTCTCTCTCTGATATTTATATCAGCAACATCTTTGAGTTTTATAAGTCTTTTACCGTCATTCCTGAGAACCACATTTTCGACATCAGTTAAGTTATAAAGTCCCGCATCTGTAACACTTAGATACAATCGCCGGTAATCGGAAAGAAAGCCATTTGAGGAAATAAAGTGATTCTGGTTCAGCATATCCCTGATGATCTCAGGCGTTACAGAAAACGTACTCATCTTAAGCTGATTAAGCTCAATCCAGTACTCTTTTGTTTTTCCACCTATAATTCCAACCGATGAAATACCATCAATCTGGGATAAGAAGGGTTTGATTATATAGGTTGCTATGAGATTAAGCTCGATAGGTGTTTTTTTATCACTTTCAACCGTAAATCCAATTACAGGCAGAATAGATGGATTCATTTTTTCAATCTGTATCTGAACATCCGGAGGAAGAGAATTTTTTATCTGTGAGATACGCGATTCGAGCATCTGCTGATTGATGTCTATGTCTGCACCCCAGTTAAGAAAAGCAGATATTTCACAGGTACCCCTGCTGGTTGTACTTCTTAATATCTTAAGATCAGGGACTTGTTTAATGGCATTTTCCAATGGTCTGGTAACGGTCACCATCATTTTATCAACAGGCTGTTCTCCATTATCTGCTATGACCTTTAATTTTGGGAAAGTGATTTCGGGGAAAAGCGAAACCTGAATCTGCCCATAAAGGAATAGCCCACCAACAATAATGACAGCCAGGATAACAGATATTGGATTCTTATATGAAAGGAAGAAATTCTTCATATCCTCATTCCTTTATAATTGTTACCCTGGCGGTATCGGGCAACCCGTAATTTCCGGTCAGCAATACTCTGTCAGAGGGTAGAAATTGTGGATTAATTATTTCCACTTCTTCATTATTCTCAAATCCTTTACTCACAATAATCTTAATCGCAGTACTGTCATTTAACAGCTTCATTACCCAGAATTCAGTCTGAGTTTCATTCCCCAACACAGCTTTTTTTGGCAAAACCATCGCTTTATCATTCGTTGACTTGACCAGGTTTATACTTGCTATCAGATTGCCAGGAAGCCGGTCAGTTGACTGTGGTTTAACAACATATCTGATTGTTTGTGATTGCATATCCATTTCAGCCAGTTTCCCTGTTATTGTACCATTAATCTGGCGGTTATCAGGAAGATTGATCCTGCAGTTCCTGTTTTTCTCAATATACTTGTCAAGTTCAAAAGGAACATCAAGTATAAAGACCAGACTGTTTTGTTCCGAAACTACTGCCATTTCATCCCCTTCCTGCACAAAATCCCCTTTTTGATAGGTGATGGAATTTATCACTCCTTCTTTATGAGCAATAATGTCTATTAAACCTTTAAAACTTAAACTTGAGTCGACCTGAACTTTTTTACCAAGAGCCATTGCTTCCCGTGTCCTTATAGTAAAAAGCAACTGATCAGTGGCAATAAACTCACCCGGATTAATTAATATTTTCTCAATAGTTCCTGTTGTTGTTGCCCTGATAATACTTTTATTCATAAATGTTGCAACAGCGGCTAATGGGACTGTTGATGTGACTGATTTGTAGGTAACAGGAACTAATGTGACCGGTGTTTTAACTTCAGTAACTTCTTCAGATGTTTTTGTAGCATGCCTACAGGAAAATAGCAGTCCCATAGTCACTAAAAAGAGACATAAGAAATAATGAGTTTTATTATTTATTAGCATCAGAGTATATTTTTTATTGGGTCAAAAGGAAATTCATTTCATTTATAACCTGAAGCTTTTGAACATTGATCAGGTTAATGTTTCTGTTTATGTTTTTATAATTTTTAATTGCATTAATGTACTCAGTCGTCTGAATGAAACCTGCTTCAAGCTGATCTTTCAGAGCTTTTACCAGTTGGTTTGAAGTGTTGAGCTGATCATCCATGCGGGCAGACATATCATTTAATGCTTTAAGTTCACTGGTAAGTTGTTGGATCTTTTGAAAATACTGTTTACGATAAGTGTCTTCATAAGTCAGCCTGGTATTCTGGTCAAATTCAAGTTTCTGCTTTTCGATCCCTTTTTGTTTTCCGTCATATATTGGTAGGTTCAGGCCGACTCCTGCACTATACCCGAAGTGCCTGTAGAAATTCCAGGGATTGCTTGTTAGGAAACCGGCATCAGCAAACCAGTTGACTTTTGGTTTATATCTTATATCTATCGCCATCTTTTCATTTTCTATCCTGATGCTGTCAATTTTATAATGAAGGTATGCCGGGGATTTTGAAATATCAGGGTTTCCTTTGACTTTTAATTCCGGTCCAACCAATTCATACCGGACAGAATCATTTATTCCACAGAGCTGGTTTAGTGAGCTCAGATCTTTTCTGTATTGACTTTCAAGCTGTCTGACCAGTATTTCCTGAGATTGTGTTTCTACCAATAATGCAAGATAGTCTGTCTGTTTATATACACCATTATTTACATACTGCTTTACGATTTCATTTTCTTTTTTGAACAGTTCCAGAAACGATTTATTAAAATTCAGGTCACAATAGCCTGAATATGCTGTGAGGTATTGTTCAGTAATAAGTCTATTCAGTTCGTTGGCAGAAATCAGGGAGGAATTATTTACTAATTGCTTTTGAAGATTGACGGTATTATATTTATTGGAAAGCTCTTTTTTGTTGAAGATATTCTGTGAGACACCTACGACTGCAGAATAATTTCCGAGATCAGTGATTACTTCATCATATCCGAAGTTATGATAGGCGGGAGAGTAAAGGAGCTGTGATTTTCCCTGGATTAAGGGTTTCTTAGCTGCCCTGATAATCAGGCTATCAGCGAGAGAAGAGCTAATCTGATTTTTGTAATCATTCAATAATGGGCTGTTATGAATACCTTTGTTCAGGTAAAACTCCAGGTTATGTGTCTGGTTATATGCAATTAGAGTCAGGCCGGAAAAGAAAATTATCAGGAAAAACCTTCTTAGCATAGCGGTCAATTATCAAAGTTATAGAAAATGCAATTTAATTAAAATCAGAATCAAAAGTGAAAATTAATTCTGAAGCAAATCAGTGCTATCTTTCTTCTAAGACAGTTTAAATGCCTTTTTTATTCAATTCAATTGATTTTTCTATAGAATAGTCGGTTTTAAGTTGATGTCCTTTTAGCGGAAGTACCTTTTGATGGATTGCATCCAGAATCCAATCAGGCTGGGGGAAGAAATATTCCTCCATTTCATAGGCAGGGGTGATCCAGTTCCTCGATCCAACAACAACGGGAGGTGCATCGAGATAGTCAAAAGCCAGCTCGGTTATAGTCTGTGCCATTTCCTTCAGGAATGAACCTCGTGAAGATGCATCACTGGTGAGAACAATTTTGCCGGTTTTTTTAACTGATTGAATGACAGGTTCGTAATTGAATGGTACCAGCGAACGGGCATCAATGACCTCTGTACTGAGTCCGTATTTATTACGAAGAAGATCTGCCACTTTTATTACAGGATATAATGTTGCTCCAATAGAAAGAATTGTTATATCATCTCCTGATCTTTTAATATCAGGTTCTCCGATTGGGATCTCATAATAACCTTCAGGTACTCCTTCTGTATGAAACATCTCCCCGATATCATAAATTCTCTGGCTTTCAAAGAATATAACCGGATCTGTTCCCTGTAATGCAGAATTCATCAATCCTTTTGCATCATAAGGGGTTGCAGGGAATACTACTTTTAATCCTGGAATATGTGCAGTAAGCGACGACCAGTCCTGAGAATGTTGTGCACCGTATTTTGAACCAACCGAAACCCTTATTACTACCGGCATTTTGATAATATTACCGCTCATTGCCTGCCATTTAGGCAACTGATTAAATACTTCATCACCTGAACGGCCAAGGAAATCGCAATACATAATCTCAGCAATGACACGTCCTCCGCACATCCCGTAACCAATCGCAGTGCCAACAATTGCACCTTCAGATATTGGTGAGTTGAAGAGCCGGTGATAGGGGAGTGCTTCTGTTAATCCTCGATAAACTGCGAATGCTCCGCCCCAGTCACGGTTTTCTTCGCCCCATGCAGCAAGGGTGGGATCCTTGTAAAAACGGTCGATAACAGCTTCAAAAATTCCATCACGGAGTTGATATATTTTAGCTTTGGAAATCGGTTTACCTTTCTTGTCTTTATAAAATCTCTCTTTGTTTTTCAGCGACTTAACATGGGGGTTTTCCTCCAGCGGCAGAAGTACTTCAGGAGTTCCCTCTTCCATTTTATCAACTGACCCGTTTGAAAACATCATTCCACCGATGTAATCAGGTTCTTTTTTCAGATTGATCCTTGGTGAAACTTCATCATTAATACTTAGTTTAAGTATTTGAGTAAGAAGCTCTTTCGTCCCACGGGTTATATTATCAAGCTGGTCCTGTTTTACAATACCTGCGAAAACCAGAGATTTGCCATATGCTATTATTGAGTCTTCCTGCTGCCAGGCTTCGATTTCCTCTTTTGACCGGTAAGATGATGCATCTGAAGGCGAATGTCCGCTTATTCTGTATGTTAAGGTATCAAGCAGAACGGGTCCTCTTTTTTCTTTTAATATTTGTTTTTTACGTCTGAAAGCATCGATTACGGCAAGTGGATTATAACCATCCACACGTTCTGCATGCATTGATTCAGGATTTACCCCCGCCCCTACTCTTGCAAGGATGTCATAACCCATTGTCTCACCCATAGTTTGACCACCCATGCCATATAAGTTATTCATGAAGTTGAAGATCAATGGCAGGCCACCTCTGTATTCTCCATCCCATAGTGTCTTATACTGGTCCATCGTGGCAAAACAGATGCCCTCCCATACAGGTCCGCAACCCATTGATGCATCACCTATATTGCATACCACGATTCCAGATTTACGGTTTATCTTCTTATAGAGTGCAGCGCCAACTGAAATGTCACCAGAACCTCCCACAATTGCATTATTAGGATAGATACCGAAAGGTGTGAAAAATGCGTGCATTGATCCGCCAAGACCTTTATTGAAACCGTTTTCACGGGCAAATATTTCAGCTAATGCCCCGTAGAGTAAAAAATTGATTGCCAGGTCTTTTATATTTCCATGGAAACCATTTTCTACAACTTTCAGTGCAGATCCTCCAAAGTAGTTTTTCATAATTGAATAAAGAGTGTCTTCATCAAGATGGTGAATTGCCGATAGTCCTTTAGCAATGATCTCCCCATGGCTGCGATGCGATCCGAATATATAATCATCAACTCCCAGGGTAAAAGCCATCCCGACTGCTGCAGCCTCTTGTCCGATCGATAAATGAGCCGGTCCCGGATGATTATAAGGTATCCCATTATATTCATTTGTAGTTTTGATGAGATTGAGCATGGTCTCAAATTCCCTGATAACCACCATATCGTAATAGATCCTTATAAAATCTTCAGTGCTGTATATCTTTTTCTCCTCTTCAATAGTCTTATTGTACTGATTTACAGGAATTTTACCGAATTCAATGAATTGTGGTTTCCGAACAGTTTTCGGATTAATGTTTTGACTTTTAGGCATGGTTTTATGGTCTTATTGTCTTGCAGTCTTGCGGTCCTTTTACTTTTATCTTTTTACTTTTTACTTTTGTCTTAATATCTGAATGCTTCAATTTGTTCCTTAATCTCTTTGAGGAATAAAGTAGCAGGGCCACCATCAATTGCCCTGTGATCGTAGGTCAGTGAAAGTCCGATATAGGGAATAAAACCGAATATATTATTCGCAATATTGGCCGGACGGTTTATTATTGTACATACTCCAAGAATTGCAGTCTGCGGGAGATTGATTACCGGGGTGAACATTTCAACGCCATAGTTACCTAAATTTGAAACAGTAAAAGTAGCTGCTGTACTTTGAATCAGCTCGGGGTTTATATTACCTTTTTTGCAGGCTTCTGCGACTGATTTTAACTCTTCTGACAGTTTAACCAGATCCATATCACTGGCATTTCTCACCGTCGGAACCATCAGTCCACGAGCTGTATCAACTGCCAGACCCAGATGAACTTTATGAAAAGTTTTGATACGGTCATCGAGAAAATGGCTGTTAACCTCAGGAAATTTCCGCAAAGCTCCGATAACACACCAGCATACCATATCGTTAAGGGTGATATCCTGCTGACTTTTATCTGTCGAAAGTTTGTCCTTGATTTTTTGTCTTGCTTCCAGCAGATAACGTACATCAGCACTCATGTGATGTGTTAACTGTGCAGAGTTTTGAAGTGAAGAATACATCGCTTTGGCAATTAGCTTCCGTACATTGCTCAGTGGTCGTTCTGTATATTCAGTTTCTGTTGTCTGAATGTTCTTTGTGATAATAGCCTCACCGGAATGTACTTTTTCAATATCCCTGGTGATAATCCTTCCGTTTGGTCCGGATCCCCGGAGGTTATTGTATTTAAGTCCTTTATTCTCAGCCATCCTTTTTGCCCTTGGCGAAATTCTGATCTTATTATCCTGAATCTCTAAAACCTTTACCTCTTTTATCTCCTCTAAAGCTTCAGAAGCAGTAAAAGCTCTATCGTCAATAGATTCTGTAAAGGCAGGAGCAGACTGGGGAATTGACTTGTCAGGATTAAAGGAATCTGTTGTTTCTCCGCTTTTGCCAATCACTGCAACATTAACCAGAACTGGCACTTCGGCACCTTCACCAAAAAAAACATCCAGCAGCATGCCTTCAACGGGTGATTCGAGATCAAAAGAAGCCTTGTCTGTTTCATATGAGAACAGAATATCTCCAACAGATACGCTTTCTCCTTTACTCTTGAACCACCTGGTTATAGTACACGTCTCTACTGACTGCCCCTGCTTCGGCATAATTACTGCTGTTGCCATTATATGTTAGGTTATTTGTTTTATTCTTTTTAACCATGGAGTTTCAATGAGTTGCTCAAGGAGTTACACGGCTTTAAATCTCTTCTTCAATAAGTACCTTAGTTCTTTTACTTTTATCCCCGCCAAAGCGGGATCTTCGCTTCGCTTCGACTTTTTACTTTTGTCTTTTGTTTTAATTTCTAATATTTAACTTGTTATTATAAGTAAACAAAACTATTACAATACTTTATTGATAATGCTATATATCAATGCTTACAAAAATAATTCATTTAACTTGTATTTACAAGTAAATAATAATATATTTACAAAGAAAAAGTTTGGAGTGCCTGGAGTTGTGAAGAAATTAATTAGGAATTTGAATTAGAATTTGAACAGGTTGAAACTAAGTATATTAAATGTAACTCTAAGTACTCCAGGCACTTTAGGCACTCTTCACCAGTTATAAAGTAAAAGAGAAATTTCAATAATGGTCGCTCCGAAAACCATACCACAATACAGGAAGCTTTATGAGATTCTTAGGAAACACATTTTAGATGGTGTTTATAAGGAAGGAGATCTTTTACCATCTGAAAATGAATTATGCCACTTATTTGGTATGACACGTCCAACCGTGCGTCAGTCACTAAGCACTCTGTCTAACAACGGATATATCAGAAAACACCAGGGTAAAGGAAGTATTGTTCATCACCTGCCAAGGGAGATTGGTATTCTCTCGGTTTCGGGTACTACATCGGCATTAGGTAACCGTAATCTGGAAACCAGGATCATTGTAAAGCCTGTACTGATGCAATGGCCTTCAGATTTTATGTTTCCGCTGACAGAACTGGAAAAGGAATCGGGTTGTATCTATATGGAGAGGGTCAGGTTTCTTGATGATGTTCCCATCTTTTATGATATCAGTTTTATAGCCAATATTAACCTTCCCAGGATCACAGCACGGCAATTTGAAAACAGATCTCTTTTCCAGATACTTAGAGATAATTACCGTATCGAGATCAAAGGAGGCGATCAAAGGATCAAAGCCATTCCGGCTACTGCTAAGATCAGCAGGTTACTTCACCTGAAAAAAGAGCAGCCTGTACTCCATCTTGAAAGAAAAATGGAGACCAATAATCCAGGTCTTTTTCTATACTCCTCTATTTTCTGTAATACTGAAAAATATTCAATATTCGGTAGATTTTAGAAGCCTCATAATTCTTTGGAGTGAGAAGAAAATTACTATTTTTATGCTTCTCGAATTCCTGAATAATGAATCTGTGAGACAACTATTTAATATTCAATGAGATGCTTAATATAAGATTCTTGGTTCTAATGCTATTTTCCTGTCTCATTTTACCCGCTTGCAGGACTAAAAAAGATGAACTAATGGTTCTATCAGCTCCTGCAGGAAGTTTGTATACTTCAATAAACAAAGAAGGGACAACCGTGATCCCTAATGGACGGTTACTTACCCCTTCAGGAAAAAGCCTGATAGTCGCCCCGCATCCCTTTGGACTTGCTCTTAGTGGAGACGGAGAGATCGCTGTCACTGCTAATTCTGGTATTAAACCATTATCAATCTCCATTATCCATAATCTGACAACTGCTCCTGAGATCAGACAGGTGCCTCCGGGTTTCTCCAACAACGCAGGTGTACTTGAATCGGTTTTTATGGGACTGGCAATTTCTCCCGATAACAAGAAGGTATATGTTGCTGCGGGACAGGATAACAGTATTCTTGTTTTCGATCTTCTTACGGGAAATAAGATCGACTCGGTGGATTGTTCTGTTTCGGCAAATGGTACAAAATGCCCGGACGGTTATATTGGTGATATGGTTCTGTCGCGTGATGGTAACCATCTTTTTGCAGTAGACCAGACTAACTTCCGTCTTGTCATTGTTGATACCCGGAAGATGCAAGTTATTAATTCCTTGGCTGTCGGCCGTTATCCTTTCGGTGTAGCACTCAGCCACGATGAGAAAAAGATCTTTGTAGCAAATGTGGGTATGTTCCAGTATAGCAAAATAGGAAAGATAGAAGAGAAATCTGACTATAAAAATGCCCTTGCCTTTCCAGCCTTTGGATATAATACGGAAGAGATGAAAAACGGAATTATTACTGATTCATTGGTGATTCCGGGGCTTGGCGATCCCAATAGTGATAAGTCTTTTTCAGTCTGGGCTATTTCAATTGAAGATATTGACAATCCAAAAGTTACAGCAAGAATTAAAACGGGAAACCTTGTCGGACAGATGGTTGAAGGGATTCCTGCCGTTGGCGGATCCAGTCCTAACTCTCTTGTCGCTACTTCAGACTGGCTCTTTACAAGCAATGGTAATAATGATAATATAACAGTAATTGATATCAAAACCGACTCTATTGTCAAGGAAATCTATTTAAAACCTGATGAGGCGCTGAAACATTTCAGGGGTGTTATTCCCTTTGGTCTTGCAGTATCACCAGACGAAAAACAACTGTTTGTAGCAGAAGCCGGTATTAACGCAATCGGAGTGATTGATCTTCCTTCTTTCAAAGTGGCAGGACATATTCCAACGGGTTGGTTTCCTTCCAAACTGAAAATTACACCTGATGGGAAGAACATAGTTGTCACAAATGCAAAGGGTTATGGCAGCGGACCAAACGGGGGGAGAGATTTTAAAGAAGGTGGGGAAGGAACATATATTGGAAACCTGATGAAAGGTACGGTCTCAATAATTAAGATACCCTCCGAGAAAGATCTTAAGAAGATGACAGCCCAGGTTATAACCAATAACTTTTTTAAGCAAAAGGCTACGGAACTTATAAAGTCCCGTATTGATAATCCTATTCCGCTTTATGGAGGGCAGAAGGATTCTCCGATAAAACATATTGTTTTCATTTCGAAAGAGAACCGCACATACGATGAAATATTCGGACAAATTAAAAATGGTGAGGGAGATGCTTCTATAACACGGTATGGCCATAATGTTTCCTTCTCAAACAGGGCTAATACCTTGAGAGTTGAAAATGCCACTATCATGGCTAACCACAATAAACTGGCTGAGCAATTTGCTATTGGCGACAATTTTTATGTAGACTCTGATGTTTCAGCTGATGGGCACAGATGGCTGGTAAACACGTATCCTAATGAATGGGTTGAGACATGTACTCCTGCAAGTTATGGAGGGAACAGGGATTATAAGCCGGCTTCCAAAGCTCCCGGAAGTCTTGGAATGAATGGATCTGCAGGTGCTATTTATCCTGAAGATTATAATGAACCAGGATCGATGTGGGATCATTTGGAGCGGAATAAAATTGATTTTTTTAATTTCGGTTTCAGTGTGATGTTTGAACCTGCTTTTTATGATGATTCTTACAAATACACAGGTATTAAGCAGTTTGCAAACTTTCCTGTTCCCACACCTATCTTCAGCAGAACTTCAAGACAATACGCCACTTTTAATATGGCAATTCCCGATCAGTTCAGGATAAGCCAGTTTATTAAGGAGTTTGAAGATAAGTGGATGGGTGATGGCAAAACAATGCCGCAGATGCTGACGGTTATAATCCCTAACGATCATGGAGCCAATGAACGACCCGAGGCAGGTTATCCTTTCAGGGAAAGTTATATGGTCGATAATGACCTGGCCGTAGGCAGGATAGTAGAATTTCTGTCTCACACTCCGTATTGGAAGAATATGGCAATAGTAATTACCGAGGATGATGCCCAGAATGGCGTAGATCATATTGATGCTCACCGGAGCTTACTTATTGTGGTTTCACCTTATGTCAAAAAAAACTATGTAAGTAAGGTTCATTATAGTTTTGGAAGTATTTTCAAAACATTCTGGAATATACTCGGGCTTCCTTATCTTAATCAGTATGATGCAGGTGCTACAGACTTGTCTGATATGTTTTCCGGAGTTCCCGACTTTACTCCGTATACAGCATTGGCTCCTGATATCAGAGTATTTGATCCACAAAAGGCTTTGTCTCCTCTGGATGAAAAATTTGATTGGAATTCCCTGAAAGAATCACCTGAACTTGACGATCCTAAAGAGATGGTAAAGGAACAGAAGGCAAAAGTTGAATTCAAAAAAAAATGAGGCTGAACATTTTGTTACAGCCTCACTGGTATTAGTTTGAGTAAGATTAATCTACTCTTTTAACTTTTATGGCAACCGGTCCTTTTTCTCTCTGCTCAATTTCGAATTCAACTGCCTGACCTGCCTCAAGTTCGGTATGGGAAACCTCTAAACCTGAACGGTGGATAAAGATATCCTTATCATCTTCTGTCTGAAGGAATCCATAACCTTTT
>JADGPU010000165.1 GCA_017882305.1 Bacteroidales bacterium
CTTTTGCACACCAAAAGTATGGTCGGTTAACCGAGTGGCTAGGTAGCGGTCTGCAAAACCGTTTACGGCGGTTCGAATCCGCCACCGACCTCAATAAAAACAAGTAAAGCCGCTGATATTCAGTGGCATTAATGATTTATATGAGATTATTTTCCCAACTATTTCCCGATTTAGCCTTAAAACTGGTCTATTTCAGGGCTTAGATAAACCCAGGTTGCTGATTTCCGGGGGCTGGCTATCGCTGCATTGTGATTTTATATCATTTTTTTGACCTATTCTGCTTTGCCAATAATACATAGTTCATCCATAACTTAATTGATTGTAAAGAGACTGGGGGATTGTTGACTTTTGCTTATTATGTTCTAAATTTGCATTAGGATTATCTTACGTATCATTTATGAAAACAATATTTAAAGTATTGTTACTTGTTTCAATTGCAGTTTTGACGAGTCAATGCAAAAAAGAACTTGAACTTAAGGTTGCCATCACAGATAAAAACTTTTTAAATGCATTGATTGAACAGGGAGTTGATACAGATGGAGATAGCATTATTAGTCCTGCAGAAGCAGGGATTGTCAAATATATAAATTTATACTCATGTAATATTTCAGATTTGAAAGGCATTGAAGCCTTTGTCAATTTGGATACCCTTTACTGTGGTAATAACCAATTGAGTACTCTGGATATCTCACATAATAATGAATTAATATTGTTAGAATGCACCCATAACCTGTTAACCACTCTGGATGTCACAAAAAATGTTAAGCTAGAAGCTCTATGGTGCTATGAAAACCAGTTAACCAAATTGGATGTTTCAAAAAACACTGCTTTAACAAATTTAATTTGTGAGAATAATCAGTTTGCCACATTGGATGTTTCAAAGAACACTGGTTTAATATTTCTTAATTGTGCCAATAACCCATTGAAAACACTGAACGTTTCAAATAATTCTGATTTAAAAACTTTGTGTTGCTATTCGGATCAATTAATCCAAATTGATGTTTCGAAAAATTTAAAACTTGGGAATTTAACTTGCGATTATAATCAACTAACCAATTTAGATGTTTCTAATAATTCCGAATTAATAAATTTAACGTGTTCCGGTAACCAGTTATCTAACCTTGATGTTTCAAACAATAATGGTCTGCGGAGTTTTTGGTGCAGTAATTGTCAGCTAACCGAATTGGATGTATCAAATAATTCTGCACTGGAAGAATTGTTGTGTTCCGGTAACCAGTTGACCACCCTTAGTGTTATAAATAATACTGTTTTAATGATCCTGTATTGCTCCGGTAACCAGTTAACAACATTGGATCTTTCGAAAAATACTGTATTGGGTTTAAAAGAACATTTTTGTGATATTGATCTTGATATATCCCAGATGCCCACTTTATCTAAGGTATGCGTATGGGTAACACCATTCCCTCCTCCTCCAACTTCCCCGGAAGACTGTTTTAAAGTTGTAATAAAAACAGATGGCAGCCCCAATATTTATTTTACAACGGATTGTAATTAGACAAAACCTAGCATAATATTTGAATAAGGAAAGCCCCCGGAGCTGATTCCGAGGGCTGGTTCCAAAACAAAGTATTAGAAATTATTTCAACCGGAAATATTATTCTAATCTCTTCCATTTTTCAATACTAGAATATCCTGCAGTTGCTATCTCTGGAATATATGTCATCACCAACGTATCATTTTTAATTTCTACTTTGAATGCAACTTTACTTCCAATATTAGGGAGAAGACTAAAGTACGTTGCGGTTTCTGTATATACTCCATTTTCAAATGTATAAGTACCACCATTGAATCCAGCGTAGCACCAAATAGATTTATTAATTGTCGTATCCTGCCAAATGGTGGAATAATATTTTTTGCTTATGATTTTCATAAATTTACCATTGGTTGATATAGGATAATTTATAGCTGTATCTGGTGTTGTTTCGTTACCTGATAACAATTTCCAGGAACCTTCAATAGGAGATTTTACTTCTTGCTGAGTACAACTTCCGATTATTAACGCAATAATCAGACTTATAAAGAGATTTTTTTTCATACGTATAGGCTTTAGCGATTAATTGAATATGAGTAAGTGATTCTATCTGATTTTTTTATAAGTCCATTCGCCAGTCTTTACCCCTAGAGTATTAAAGCCTCTCACAACTAATTCGGTGGGAGTTTTAAATTCTATTTCATTTTTCCACCATACTATATCAGGTTTAAAAGTATCTAATGCATCTGCATTAAACTTTTTATCCGTAGTGAATATGCCGATCCATGTTACAAAATCTGTATTGGGAGAAAGATTGAAGCCTTTTATCTTATCATCTCTATCATCATAACCAATATTACACACGTACGAATCATATTTATTACCCTTAGTAGTATAAGAGACAGTAATTATCAATGCTTTTCCATATGGTTTAGCCTCCCATGTTTCAACAGTGTCTTTATTAACAGTTGTTTGCCAAGTACCAAGCCACTGTTTCATTAACTCGACCTGATTGAGTTTTGTCTGTGGGGTCTGTGCCTGCAATCCGTTTAAACAGATTACAAGGAATACCGCAATTGCGGTTGTTAAACAAATTCTTTTCATTTGAGTGATTTTTAGTTAATAGATAAAACTAAAATATTTGTATTCAGTTTGTTGATGCAAGTTACAACAGGGAAAACCCAAAGTCAAATTTATTTTAATCCGTCCACCAAAATCCCTCTTTCGAGGGACCTGGTGATTGGTTTGGCACTGTTGTTTACATTGGTTCTTGAGATTTTAAAGTTGAGCTGAACCATATCAAAACAACCATATGGTAACATATTATTCTAATCTTTGGCTATTAAAAAAATTCTGGCAGGATATTAATTAAAGAATTTGTTCATGGTCCATATGGTTGATTTGCAATATTTTTATAAATTTATATTTTACTAAATATTCATAATAGTTTGCTACCTGAAAATGTCATTACAACTTATATTCTCTTTAATCATGGCCATTTTGGTTTGCCCGGGCCAAAGTAAAAATCAAACTAGTAAAATAATAGGAGGGGGGGAAAATGGAAATAAAAAGTTCTGCGTTTAAAGAAGGTGCGTTGATACCCAGGAAATATACCTGTGACAATATTGATGTTTCACCACCATTGGAATGGTCACAGGTTCCTGATGACACAAAGACATTTGCGCTTATTTGTGATGATCCCGATGCACCTATGGGAACATGGGTACATTGGGTTCTTTTCAATCTTCCGGGAAATATACTGGAACTTCCTGAGAATGTGCAAAAACTGGAAGTTCTGAAAAATGGGGCACGACAAGTGAAAAATGATTTTGGGAAAATCGGGTATGGCGGACCATGCCCTCCAGGTGGAACCCACAGGTACTATTTCAAAATTTATGCATTAGATAAGGAACTTGACTTTAAACCTGGCATAACTAAAAAAGAGTTGCTGAAAGCAATGGAAGGACATATATTGGCAGAAGGACAATTAATGGGAAAATATAAAAGATGACAATTACGTTCCGAATCCTTCCGGTCACTTTGCCTCACTGTACCGACTAAGAGAGTCTGCCTGCCTTAACAATGACGGAAGTCTGTGTTTACCATGCTGCTAAATCAGCAAATCCCGAGAACAACACAGCCCCGGCCATTGCCGTGGTATCATCATTATAATGAACATCAACTGCTGCAATCATTGCTTCAGTCAGGAATATATTCTATTGCCAATATCGGCATTAATCCAAATTTACTGAATCCCCGCATGCGCATTCTCCGTTGCTTGCTGCGGAGTCAGCGAGCATTAAGAATTTACATTAGGGGATCGAAGATTCTTCGTAGCTTGCTGCGAAGAGCTTCAATTTAATAAAGAATATCAGCATAATAAATCGGAGTACAACTTTTAAAATGGAAAAACAATAGGGAGAAATATTGACTTCGAATAAAAGGGGCAGTACTTTTGTATATTTCACAATTATTAACTAATGCTTTGAAGTTACGGTATTATTAAAAGGAAAGTGATGGTAAGTGAAGCAAAATCAAAAGGAATATTTATAGGTACTTCGGGATGGAGTTACAGACACTGGTCTGAGATATTTTATCCGAAAGATATGAAACCGGATAAATACCTTGAATATTATATAACCAGATTTAGCTGTGTCGAATTAAACTCATGCTTTTATCATCTGCCATTAAAATCCACTGTATCCGGATGGATGAATCGCACTCCGGAGACATTCAGGTTCTGTACAAAATTGAACCGTTTTATCACACATGAGTTGAAACTGGTAAATAGTGAAGTAGCACTGGAGAAATATTTTGAGGTATTTGAAAACATGAAGAGCCGGTTAGGCCCTGTCCTGATCCAGTTGCCGCCCGGGTTATCATTTGATAAAACACTAATACATGAGTTTCTCGATATAATAAAAAATCAATATAGTCTTTACCGGTTTGCTATTGAAATAAGGCATGAATCGTGGATTAACGACAATTTCTTTGATTTGCTTGCTCACCGGGGAATTGCTTTTGTGATTGCTGATTCAGGGAATCGATTTCCTTATTATGAGACTGTTACGGCAGACTTTGTTTATCTGCGGTTTCACGGTCGGGAGCAATTATATGCCTCGGATTACAGTGAAGCTGATTTGAAACTGTATGCGGAAAAGATCATCAGCTGGCTGGATGAAGATAAAGAGGTATGGGTATTTTTTAATAATGATTTGCATGGTTTTGCCATAAACAACGCAG
>JADGPU010000166.1 GCA_017882305.1 Bacteroidales bacterium
AATATGGGGATGGCTGAAAATTTATGTAACCCAAAGTCTTAAAAGTTCCCCCTGGTGGATTTAGGGGTGAAATATGTCGGTTAAATGATTTCCCCTTTTATTACCTCCAGTGCTTTTTCCTTATAGTAATCACCTGCAAGCCTGTGTTCAATCAGGATTATGTTAATATAGTCTATCGCTTTTTGCGTTGTCCTGGATCTTCTTCTATGAATATGCCCTGTTTCCGGATTTGTATTCAGGAATGAAGGCCCTTTAAATTTTCTGGAAAGAAAAGGGAACATTAATCCTAACGCATTCCTGTAAGCTTCCAGTTTTGATATTCCGCCTACTCCTGCCGAGCTATCACCTTCATCCTGAACCTCATCGTGTAAGATGGTTCCGATAGTACCCTTCCTCTGATAATGGATCAGTTGTTTATAAAGATCTGATCTGGTAGATATCATACTCGCCCCCAGGACAAGATGAAAAGGCTTTCTGAAGTATACATTATTCCTGTTTTTTTGAGCCAGATAGCAAGCAGTTTGAGCAGCTACGATACTCCCTGAGCTGGAAGATGTAATAATAAGTTGTGTCTCAGGAGAAAGTCCTGCATCTATAATCTGGCGGGAAGCCACCATGAATATTTTTTCGTATTGAGGATTGGTGATGGGTTTCTGGGCATTTTATCTCGTGTTTCCCCTCCTGCAAAGAACCAGACCTTATATTTGCCGTTTATATTACCTGCAATCTGATCTTTGTCTGACATCTTAGTGATTCTATTTCAATTAAACCAATATGATAATTTCAACACAAGTCCCCGGTTTTTTAGTTTAAAATCGCCAGGGAAAGAGTTCTCCGTATATACGATAAACAGGTCCGATACCGGTGCAAAACGCCACTGGAATCTAAGATTCAGATTAATATTGTCGATCTGATTATTATATTGTACAAGACTTGTAAAAAATATTTTGTCGGTAAATGTAAAATCAAGCCTTGGTCCGATAAGCAAAAATTCAGCACTTTTGTATGGCGAAGGCATTGATAATTTGTTATATGATGAAACAATTGCCAGGCTCCCATAAGGCTGAACCCTGTAATACAATTCTCCGTATACTGTCCATCGTGTTCCATTAAAATAGCCTCCGTATCGGCTGCTGATCAGATAGTTTAATGGTTTCCGGATATCAGATGTAAAAGAAATGCCAATCTCTTTCCAGTTAAATTCTTCATTTGCTGCAAACGGGATACCACCTGTATTGGTAGGATCAAATGGGTTCAGAAGCTTAATAAAATCTTCCTTTGCATCAACTACTAAAATACTTTTGTTCATCCACTCAACCTGGTAAAGAAGTTGGGTCTCCCTGTCCGTCATTTTCATTAAAGGATCAAAAAACATGTCCAGTTTAAGAGCTGGACCATGGTCTGCAATGCTGCTTGATGATGGGAAAAACTTGTACTGAAAACCAGGGTTTATCTCATAATACCCTTTTCTTCTAATGTATCCCACTTCTGCTATATAATCAGCTCCTACCCAAGACTGATTCAGAAAAGCGCTAAGAAACTGTGTTGAATATGTAATATTCTCAGCTAGTGTTGCTGATTTGCCCTTTGCCCCGGGAAAAAAAGACTGATGATAGAAGGCTTTTCCCAGCCAATGGTTATCTGCACTTGCCAGGTTGTATTCCAATCCTGCAACACGGTTAAAACTGTTGACGCTAAATGATGCATCATTATTCAGATTCATCACTTGCTTATTTACGAGAAAAGCTGTAATGTTTGAATGACTGAAAACCTGTCTCTGAATAGCTGCAACAGTAAAATTCCCGGCCTCTACAGTATCATTCTGACCGGTTTGAATGTCCATCAATCCTATCCTCCAGTTATTTCCAATCTTACCGCTGAGTCTTGCTCCTGCAAGGACTGCGCTCTCAAGTCCGATCCGGCGTGAGAAAAAGGGCCTGAGGTTATCATTGCCAAGTTTTGCAAAGAGATCACTGTTTTCAAGGTAAAACTGCCTCTTCTCCGGGAAGAAAAGTTCAAAACGATCAAGGTTTGTGACTTGCCTGTCCACTTCAACCTGTGAATAATCGGGATTTACTGTCAGATCGAGGTTCATGGAGGTGGAAAGAATAACCTTTGCATCAATACCAGCGTTGACCTTTGGCTTAAACCCTTCTCCATCCTCTTTATTCTGAGTAGTTTGAGCTGATACATAAGGAATTAGTGAGAATCTCAAACCTGATGAGGAAAGCAGTGGTTTATCCCATATAAGAGATCCCGTGAATGCCAGGGCTGCTGTTGCAAACTGCCTTGGCATTGGGGCCCAGCTTGATTTTTCATTTGTCTTAAGATCAAGTCTGCTGAAGTTTATTCCCCATTCTTTATCTCCGCCATTATATCGTATGCTGCGGAATGGGATTGCAAATTCCGCTACCCAGCGGTCTTTATAATTTTTTACAGCTGATCTCCATTTGATATCCCAGTCCAGATTTACTGTCCCACCGTTGGCCTGTACACCGTCCCATTGTGCCCCGGCGGCAGAAACACCGAAGGCAAAACCGTTAGTCTGATCATTGTATGTATCAATGAATACAATGAAGTTATCGTTTTTCAAAAAGTTGAAGTCGCGGCGCAACGACTCCACCGGTCGCTTACCTGGTGTCGAATCCCGACAGATTATACCTACGTAAAGAGTCGTCTTGTTGTAGATGACTTTCACCTCCGTCTGTGCAATGGCAAACCCCGTATCAGTAGGTAAAACTCTTTGGAAATGAGTTGCTATATCTGCTGTTAACCATGCTGGTTCATCCAGAATTCCATCTACATTGATAGTATTAGTTGTCTCTATAGTATTTATCCGATATTTCTCACGGTTAATTCCTTTTGACTGACCAAAAAGTATTGTATTAAAGCAGAGGAGAATAACGGTGCTGAGAATTGAGTAAGGTCTGAACATTGAGGATTTTAAAATTTGGCACAAG
Organism: Bacteroidales bacterium; assembly: GCA_017882305.1. Lineage (GTDB taxonomy): Bacteria > Bacteroidota > Bacteroidia > Bacteroidales > VadinHA17 > LD21. The sequence continues at coordinate 2,961 of JADGPU010000166.1, forward strand.
GTAAAAAGAAATTAGGAATTAGGAATTCGTAATTTTACTTTGATTTATTGTTTTAATTTTATTGATTATGAATTATATTAATTTTCATTTATGGTTATCGATATAAGTAAAGATGCAGAGGAACTGGGATTCAAAGCTTCACAGTTTGCTGCGATAAAAATTAATGAAGCAATCAGACGAAATGGGGAAGCGAGGCTTGTCGTATCTACCGGAAACTCTCAATTCGAAACGTTTCAGGCCCTGTTAAAAGAAAAGCTGGAATGGGAGAAAGTAGAAGTTTTCCACCTCTATCTTGATATTAATTCGGCAGGTGAAATAATACCTCTGTAAAATTGAATAGATAGATATAAAATCTAAAGGACAGATGAAACAAGAAAGGGATGAGCTTATTACTATAGAGGGTATTCATTATGACACGGGAAATCCGGTCAGAATTCAGATCGTTGATGGATTCATTGAAAGTATAATTGAAACAGAGTGTACAAAGAATGAAAAATTTAATTTATTTGTTGCTCCCGGACTCATTGACAATCAGATTAACGGATATGCAGGCGTAGATTTTTCGGGCAGTAATCTGTCTGCAGATGATGTAATTGAGGCTACAAAATCTATTTGGAGAGAGGGAGTAACTACTTTTCTTCCCACACTCTTAACGAACAGCCATGAAAACCTGATAAAAAATTTTAAGATCCTTAAGAAAGCCATTGGAAAAGATGAAATGCTCAGGGAATCTGTTGCCGGATTTCATCTTGAAGGTCCGTATATTTCTCCGGAGGAAGGATATAGAGGCTGTCATCCTGTTCAGCATATCCGAAAACCATCAATAAAAGAGTTTCAGGAGTATCAAAAAGCTTCAGGTGGCAGGATAATTCAGATTACCCTTGCTCCTGAAATTGAAGGTGCAATCGAATTCATCAGATTATGCACCCACGATGGAATTGTAGTTGCATTGGGACATACAAATGCATCTGCTGGCCAGATCAATCAGGCTGTTGAAAATGGAGCGAGATTATCGACACACCTCGGTAATGGCTGTGCCAATTTCATACACCGGCATAAAAATCCAATCTGGCCACAACTCGCCAATGACAGATTGACAACTTCCGTTATTGCCGATGGACAACATCTGTTACCGGAGGAAATCAGAGTGTTTTATAAAGTAAAGGGTCCGGAGAATATTATTCTTACTTCAGATGTTATTTACCTTGCAGGAATGGGTCCGGGAAGATATACCTTCCTGGAAAGTGAAGTCATTCTGACGGAAGAAGGTATGCTGTTTAATTCGAAACTGAATTGTCTGGCCGGAGCTTCATTTCCCTTGAAAAAGGGCGTTGAAACCATGATGAATTTCACAGGTTGTTCGCTTACAAATGCCATAAACATGGCTTCCGGGAATGTTGCCAGGATATATGGTTTAAACGATAGAGGTAAACTGGCCCCTGGTAAAAGAGCTGATATCATCCTGTTTGAAAAAGAGAGAAATGAACTAAAAGTTATAAAGACTTTTTTAAAAGGGGAATTGGTTTATCAGGCATGAACTGACAATTTGGAAAATAGAACAGAGGGGCACAAGACCAACTTATTAGAGATTTTTAACTTTGATTATTCTTTTCCTTTGGTATTAATTAATTCTATTAATATCTTTGGCCATTAATTTAATAAATAGAAAAGATGGGAAATTTAGGAGCTACTGAGATTTTATTGATTCTGCTTGTTATAGTACTTCTCTTTGGTGGCAGGAAGATTCCTGAACTGATGAAGGGT
>JADGPU010000087.1 GCA_017882305.1 Bacteroidales bacterium
GGGCGCAGGTACTTAAAACCGAGAAAGAAAACGCCTCCTGTGCCGGCGATTATACCAGCCGTTTTAAGACCGGTTTTTGAATTCGCTAATGATTCCTCAAGTTGTTCTCTGGTAAGGAAATTAATATCTGTGACCTGGTACTTTTTGACATACCATTGACCTGATAAATTGATAAATAAGATCAACAATAGGATTGTCGATATAATTACTTTTTTCATTTGTCGCAATTAAGAATGAATTGTACATTTAAAATACTTTAATAAGATTACAAAAGACATTGGTTCCATTCAAAAAAATTATGTCCACCCAGTGATCCGGAAAAATTTAGTTGGAGCCCAGGAGAACCACAAATCCAAATTTAAAGCCTAAAGTTCCCTGTACAGTTCTTTCATCATTCGGGTTATTTTGCTTAGCCTTTTCAGACATTGAATTATAACCTGCCATTAAATCAAATGTCACTTTATCGCCAAGTTTTAAAGCTAAACCCGCTCCTCCTCCAATTGAGCTCATGCTGCTCTTACTTGAACTACTGTAACCTGGTTCTTCATACTTCTCATTTATGGACCCAAATAAACTACTTACTTCAAAGAATGGCATAACCTTGCTTCCGGGAATATAGTACCGCACAAATGGTCCCAGACCGAAAGAAGTCATAGTGCTTTTCCCGCCACTCTTAGGTTTATCTATGGAAGTTCCAATACACAAATTCAAACCCAGAGCCAGATTGTTAAAGAAAAAATATCCAAACTTAGGTAAGAGATTTAAGGTCGTTACCTTTAGAACGTCAGGATCTACATTAGTTCCTGCGTTTGCTTTGTATTTAATGCTGGAAAATCCCAGGCTCATCAGGTCGGAACCAAAATTGATGTAGCTAAATGAGGTTGAAACACCAATCAATGATCTGCCCTTGTTTACCTGTGCTTCAGCTGCTGATATAGCCAGAAAGCACAATACTGTAATTAACATAATTGATTTTTTCATTGTACGATAAGTTATATTTTGCTTACTCTTAAGTTTTTCAGCATTCACTCCCTACTCTTTAAAGGATTTTCAGGTATCTCCTTATAAGCTTTGGTGTAAAAGCATACATACTCAATTCATCATTGGCACATTTGTTTTCAGTCTGCCACGGATTCTCTGGAAAATATCCCTGATGTCAGGTCCAGTTATAGTCAGTCCGTGGTTTTTTAATCCTACCTCTGTTCTTTCCGGGGAAGATGTCTTTTTCAACAGTTTAACAACATTTTCAGCCAATTCACTTGTCCCGCATGGATAGCTTTGAGAAGTACATAAAACATCATCAATCCATGCATGTACATGAACGATAGCACCTGTCTGGGGAAATTCCCTGTAAATCAGATAATGTTCGATGGCATCGACTGAAACTCTTATCCTTGGATCATATTCCCTTGGGACTGAAACAAGCATCTCCCCATTTTCAATGTTGTAGCCTTTTACGAGTAGCATGTCTTTCCCAATCCCCTTCAGGTTCGATTTATCAACTCCGCGGGCAGTCATCCAGTATGAAGTGCCTCCAATATTATGATTGACATTCCTGATACTGAGATTACCGTAACTGAGTCCTTTTATCTGGTAAAGCCTGTATAGCTGATCGATAAGATCCTTATCCAGGAATTCTATCAACGGAAATGGAGCTGGCAGAACCCCGAGTTTGTGTAGTTCCTTGCCAAAGGCCTTTAAATCTTCAACTTCAGGAATTATTTCATTTTCCTCTATATGAAGATTATCAAAAATTTTATTCTTTAAAACAAAATGGGAACTGATAACAGGGTACATGTATTTATACATATTATCAGGATCATAATTGAATTCAGTAAATCCTACCTCAGGAGTAATGCTATAAGCTTTAGGGTGTTCTTTTCCCTCTTCCAGTGAAATACAAAAGAGGATATTGGATATGCTCTTTACCAATGCCACATAGCATGATGCTTTAAGGTCAGGCATAGGATCTTTGACTAATGTAATGGAAACTACCATTTCTTCCTGGCTTTTCCTCCTGAATGCTTTCGGCGATTCAATATCAATAATATTAAGGACGAAATTAGAGTTTTCATCTGATGATACCAGTTCATTTCCTTTTTTTGCTATTTCCTCAGATAAAATATTGCACAAGTATAGAAGATCAGAACAATCGGACACTTTATTTACTTTAAATTTCATTAAGTAATGAGATTAGGTTTGACTTAAGTATTCAATAGTATCAAGAGAGATCATATGGTCAAAAGATTCTCTCTTTCTGAGAAGATTATGTTGGCCATTAATGACGGAAACGATTGCCGGCCGTGGAAATCCAAAAGAGGATTCCCAGGAAGTAAAATATGCTCCACTGTCAAGGATAGCTAGCATCTCACCTGCAGCCACCTTTGGCATTAATTTATTTCTGTATACCACATCAGCGGAAAAGCAGCCCGGACCGTTAATAGTCACTTTTTCTGAAGCTTTCCTCCTGATATTGTTGCATAAAACGACTTCATGGTGTTCATAATATGTAGGCATGGTCAATGTTCCGATTCCGGCATCTGCAATAAGCCATTTTTTCAGACCTTTTCGATTTTTTACCTGGTGTACCTTTAATAAGAGCAGCTGATTCGGACCTGTTATACACCTCCCGGGCTCTAAAATCAGTTCCGGGATTTTCTTATCGCCGAATAGAGAAAGAACACCTTTCGTTACCGAATCTGCAAAATGCGCAAAAGATACTTTATTGTTTGACAGTTTCCTGGAATGAAGAATGTCAAATGCCTGATACAGTAACAATTCCAGAGTTGTCATCTCACATGAATTTGGCACTCCCAATCCTCCCCCGATATCCAGTACATCAACATTGAACCCTGAGTTTTCGGTATCATTCAGGATCTTTTTAAGCCCCATAATTGCTTTTCGGTAATCATCTGTATCCTGGATACCAGAACCGATATGGAAATGAAACCCTCTGAACCTGATCCGTTTCATTCCTTTAATTTTTTCTAGTGCGCACATAACCTCACCGCCTTTCAGATCCAAACCGAAAGCAGAACCAGTGCGACTGGCAGCCTCGCTACCATTGTTCATACCGGAGGGAACAAAATCAGGATTTATCCTGAACAGAACTTCCACACTTTTATTAAGTTCATTGCATATGCAATTAATCTTTTCAAGCTCAAAAAGTGAATCAACATTTATCAACCTGATATTATTTTTAAGACAAGTTGTAATTAACGGGTCCGTTTTATATGGACCGTTGACAATTATATCTTTACCTGAATATCCCAGTTTCAGTGCTAGCATTAGCTCATATTCGCTCATCACTTCAGCTTTGATCCCTGCATCCTTTACGATTTTAATTATCCCCGGAACAGGGTTGCATTTAAAAGCATAATGAACTGATACTTCTCCAGGATATTTTGATTTCATTGTTCTCAGAAAGGATTCTGCCGTAGCTCTTAGCCTTGCTTCATTGACTACATGAAGTGGCGTCCCATAAATATTACCAAGGGCTATAGAATTACATCCTCCAATAACAAGCTCTCCACTGTTGGTAGCATCAAGTCCCCAGCCTTTAATCAACTCGCTTAATATCATTTTGTTACGCAACATATTCGAAGTTTATAACTGTTTTGAAAAAATAGCAAAGTGCTTAACAGGTTTCATGTCTAATAAACTATCAAGGTTTATTCCCAGGTTCTCATCTGAAATCCATGTTGTGGATATTGTTGAATAATTCCTGAATATTTTAACTGCAGATTTCAAAAGCAAGGCGAAAACTCTTGTTTTTCTGAATGCTTTTTTTATTCCTGCTGTAAAAATTACCAGTTCTTTAAGGTTTCTTCGCTTCCACAACAATGCAGGAATTTGCCATCGCATAATCCTGCCGTTACAGAATTTGAGCAAGCTGTTAAAGTTTATAACTAACTGCGCTGCACCAACCGGCTCCCCTTTATATTCTGCTATCAGAATAAGACATGGTCGGGTAACAAAAAAAAGATATTTTGCTGAGAACATATACTCTTTCATTGAAAGCGGAAGGAAAAATTTATTATTCTCAAACGCATCATTATTGATATCACGTAATATCCCGAGGTCCCGTTTAAATCTGAAGATATTGAACTTCCTGACAGTAATATCCCTGCTGAAAGTTTCTTTATGAGAAATAGGGTATTTTTTTGATAATGTGGCAGAAAGGTCATTGTTGATTCTTGTATGAAACGTGTTTGATTCGGAAAAGCCAGCCTCTTTGAGCAGAGCAGAATAGTATGAAGGATTATACGTCTCGAAAAAAACAGGGACCGAATTGAAGTTGTCCATTAAAATTCCAAGCTCTGAATAATGATTTGGATTGAATGGTCCTTCCAGATATTCGGCACCTGATACCCTGCTGTCAGCTTCTATTTTTTCAAATAAACACCTGACTGCATTGCGGTCATTAAGTGATTCGAAAAATCCAAAAAAGGCAGACTTCTGATTCCATCTTGACCAATGGAGATGGTTTATTACCATTATTGATCTGCATATAGGTTTTCCAGAGGAATAGCAAACATAAATCTTTAAAGAGGCATTTAGAAAATAAGGATTCTTCAGAGGATTGAGAACTCTTCTTAATTCAGAAAGCTGTGGAGCAATCCAGTTTGGATCGTTCCTGTAGATTTCTGATGGAATGGAAAGAAAATCATCTAATCCATCCTGCACTGTTATTTCCTTGACTAAGAATGACATAAATTCTTTTTTATTCGTTCTACCACATATGCTTTATATATAAATGAGCGGTCTTTTTTGCGAAGCTCAATTGATAATTTCATGTCAGGAATTATTTGATCTGCAAACATTTCAGGACGATTTCTTGTCACCAGGTGATTGCGGTAAGTAATTACTGCCCCATCTTTTGCACTCCTTAGTGTCTCTAATAGCAGAAGTGTAAACTCCTCAATTGACATCCATTCAAAAATATTTGTGAAATTGAATTTTGATATTGTATCCCGGGGCAAGGATCTCAGATACTCCAGACAGCCGGAAGTAACCATTTTAATCCGGTCAACACGATCACGGATAAAATCATAATTTTCTTTTTTAAGGTAAACCGGTAAACTATCATTGAAGTAGTTTCCTGACAGAATATATGCAAGGAAATAATTTTCCTTTGCCGGGAGTTCAGTCACAGCTCTTCTTACTGCCGAACGATAGTACTTTTCAAATGAGAATGAAGGCTCAAGATATTTATAGAAAGCCTTATCGAAAAGCATGCTTGCAAAAGCACGGCTTAAAAAAATCCGGCAAAACAGCTTCCATTTGTAATTGTCCCACTTCTTTTGAAATAGAATTCTCTGTTCTTCAATACATGACGCATTAAACAACTCATTGATAATCTTTCTTCCTATAAGAATTCTGAATACCCTTTTCAGCAAATGCATATATTTCTCATATTTTCCGCAATGGATAATGCCACGGTCTATATCAGCCTTTTTATTGCTCCAATACAATTGCTCTTCTTCGGAAAGAATTGGTTTAAGCCTTTCATAAAACTCCCATCGGTGGTTTGAAGGTTGTACTCCAAAGAATTCAAGTGTTTCATTATAAGCAAGAGTTTTAAAGGCACTTATTTTTAATGAGAGAAGATAATTCTGAAAGCGGTTCAAATCGAGGCATATTACTTTTGCCGGATCATCAAGAAGGAATGCCAATGCATTACAGCCTCCTGATGTAATGGAGAATACAGTATCTCCGGGTTTTGTATTAAAAGCAATTCTGTCCATCTCCGGATCTTCCCAGCACTGAGCATATAAAATATCCCTGAATACCTTTGAGTGGCTAAGTTTCCTGGTTTTTAACAATGTCTTTTCTTTTGCAGAAATATCCGCGGAAACGCCAATAATTGTATGAATTACTGCCCAATCGATTACAGCGGGCATTCCTATAAGGATAGCATAAATAAATTTACCGGTGTATGATGCAAATATGAGACCCGGAATAAACAGTATATATTGGGCATTATGACGGAATCCGTCATAATTTATACTAAAATCCAGAGGAACATTAAAAAGACTTTTGATTTGTTTTATTCCCGGATTGATACCCGGAACCGAATGAATATATTCTGAATAGGTACTTCCAAATTTGTTTATTAGTTTTTCTTCCTCATATTTAATAAGCTGGAAGTAATGCACCCATATCAGTACCGGTATTAGCAAACCGATAGGTTTCAGACAAAATGACAACGCTGTAAAGGCTATTAAATCAGCAAAATAAATAGGATTCCTAACAAAATTATAGGGTCCGGAAATGTTCAGTCTGCTGTTTTGAATCCTGAAAGCCATAACTGTTTTAGAAGTCAGTATACTTCCTGCCCACATGCGGATAAGAGATGCAAACAGAACCAGAAAAGCAATGATTAAATACCCATACCGAAAGGATAGTCCTGCTGATAATCCGAACCAGCCTCCTGTAATTTCTATAGTGGATGGAGTGTTTCTAAATGATAAAAAAGAAAAGATTGTAATAATTGTAACTATGGACAGAGAAATGAAAATTCTCACTTCAAACCATGTTTTCCGTAACTGAATAACTGATGACTTCATATTATTATATATTAATATTATCAGCCTTAACCCTTATTGCTGAGGGTAAAATTTCTATGTCAAACGGAGATTTTCCCAGTATCTCTCCGTCGCTTTCCAGAGATATTTCAATGTCTGATCTGATCTTCAGTTTTTTACACCTTTTTATCGAACAATGAGGTGATAAAATATGCTTTCCTGAATATACTTTTGAGAGGTTCAGGATTCTCTGACCTGTTTTCATATCATTAATAGACAGTACATCAAACAGACCATCGTTCAGTTTTGCATCCGGAGTAAGTTTCATCCCACCCGCACATTCGGTACCGTTTCCTACAACAAGGCCGATAAGCCTGAATTTCTGAAATGATTCATTGTCAAATCCAATTGTCAGAGGCAGGGGTTTCATAATCATTGCTAAAACCGTGGCTGCGAAGCCAAAAGCAATTGCACCGCCAAAAAATTTGGATTTTTTCCCCACAAATGATGCGACCTCGCTGCCGATACCAATCTGACATTCATTTACAAACAATCTGTTGACTGTTGTACCTGAATAATCCTGGCAGGTAATATGGCCCAGATCCAATGCTATACTACCGGGCTGAAAAAGCTGTTCAATTTGTTGCCCGGTTGAATGCGGTTTGTTAAGAGTTCTGGCGTAGCCTCCTCCTGTGCCACAGTTTATTACTCCGAGTTCACATAATGGATTTAATGATTTCCCTTCCAGGAAAAATCCATTAACGACTTCATTAATAGTTCCATCTCCACCAACTGCAATTATCATTGAGGCACCTTCCAGAATGGCTTTCCTGGTAATGAATGTTGCATCATTCTTTTCTTTCGTAAAATTTATATTGATCTCAAAATCGCAGGAACTTTTGATTTTTTGCAACAAGGATTGTGCTATCCTTTTTGCCTTTCCGTTTCCGGCAGTCGGATTAATAACTATATTAACATAACTGGTTTTCATAATTTATGTTTTTGGCAGTAGATGAAATCCAATTATCGGGCCAATATATCTAACAATAATATAATCAGATATATAGAATGGCAATTAAGTTGAATCTGAATTAAAACTGTAGCGTTTTGCTACAATTAATTGATTCAGAACGCTACAATTATTATCTTTACTAATATTTGCCTGTTAACGGCAAATATCATTCATATTCCTTATATGAAATCAGACAGATCTGGTAGCATATTGGTCGTTGACGATGATAATGATGTTTTATATACAGCAAGGCTTGTATTGAGAGGTCTGTTCGGGAAAGTTGATACACTGGATCGCCCGGATTTAATACCTGATTACCTGAAAAAATGCAAATATGATGTGATTTTACTTGACATGAATTATACTCGTGGCAGCACATCAGGTAAGGAAGGCTTGGATTGGCTTGAAAAAATACTCCTGATTGATCCCACTGCCTGTGTATTAACCACTACTGCTTATGGTGAGATCAATCTGGCTGTTCAGGCGATGAAAAAAGGAGCTGTTGATTTCATAACAAAACCATGGAATAAAGAACATCTGATTGCATCTGTCAGCAATGTTGTGTCGGTGAGTCAGGTAGAGAGAAATGTCAGCAAGAGTAAGGGCAATCATAACGGATCAGCAAATCAAAGGAACAATAAATATCCTGAAGTTATCAGCAGATCCCCAATCATGGCTCAAATAATGGAAACCATAAAAATGGTTGCTTCCACAGATGCCAATGTTTTAATACTCGGTGAAAATGGAACAGGTAAGGAGCTGGCAGCCTGGGCTTTGCATAGGGAATCATTAAGAAAACTAAACTCATTCGTTCATGTTGATTTGGGCTCTATTCCGGAGACTCTTTTTGAGGCTGAGTTATTCGGACATACCCGTGGTGCTTTTACAGATGCCAGGGAAGACCGGGCAGGAAGGTTCGAGATAGCATCAGGTGGAACATTATTCCTCGATGAAATAGGAAATCTTAGCCTGCCATTGCAGGCGAAGATTCTTACTGCAATTCAGAACAGGGAAGTAGTCAGGATAGGAAGTAATCATCCTGTACCTGTAAATGTCAGGCTGATATCAGCCACTAATATGCCCTTGTACGAAATGGCTGATTCATTCGAATTCAGGCAGGACCTCCTTTATCGTATTAATACCATTGAGATATTACTCCCTCCACTGAGAGAAAGAAGAGAAGATATCAGTCTCCTCGCAGATTATTACCTGGAACTTTTTTCAGAGCAATACTGCAAACATGGAATAAAACTTAAGGAAGATACACTTCAGAAACTGAAAGAATACCACTGGCCAGGAAATATCAGGGAACTCGCTCACTCAATTGAAAGAGCAGTTATTCTATGCAAATGCGGGACCCTTTCGCCTGATGATTTTATCCTTAGAACCAGATCTAAGCCTGCTCAACTGCCGGATGAACCTGCAATCCGTATTGAAGATTATGAAAAGAAAGTAATCAGCAGTGCAATGAGCAAATACAATGGGAACCTTTCGAAAGCGGCGGAAGAGATGGGCATAGCAAGGAGTACCCTGTACCGGAAGATTGCACATTTCGGATTGGAAAATTTATCAGCACAACCTATTTAAATGCAATATTTAATATTCTGACAATAAATTACAGACAATAAAAATGTAAAGAAACAAGCAAAATGCAAAACATCTGGAAATACATCTCCAATCTTGGAATCGATGAAGCCGGCAAGAAACTAAGCCACAGAACAATTGTTTTTGCCAATCAGCTCAATTTTGTGATGCTCATCTCTATGTTTTTTTTGCTTGTGACAACAATTGTTACACAAGGAATTAACCACATGGTCCTGTCTATAGGTACACTTAGGGTGGCATGGACCCTTCTCCTCAGCTTTCTGAATCTGTTAATTGCCCGATATGGTTATACTAATCTCAGCAGGCTCTCGCTTATTTTTCTTCCTTCAGTTGTTTTCCTGCTCGTTCCGATATTGATAGGATATGTGCAAGAGGAAGATTTTACATATTATCCTTATGTAGTGATAGGTACCTCAATTATCCCACAAATGCTGGTACATCCCCATAAGGAGAAATTTCTCTATTGGTTTTCCCTGTCGTATCTTTTCCTTTTGACAATATTTATAGACCGGATAATGGTCCTGTTAGGCAAACCGGGGATGGTCGAGTCTGGAATGAACAGTTACCCTGTTGTCGACAGGATAAATACTTTCTATCCTTTTTATAAAATTGCACAAATCGGACTTTTCCTGTTTATTAATGCAGACATCTATTACCTGCGATTGCTTAATTTTCGTTTTGAAGCTGAGTTGAATGGTAAGAACAGCGAACTTGATTTACAGAACAAAGAGCTGAAAGAACAAAAAGATGAAATAGAACGGCAAAAAGACGAACTGATAAGCAAAGAGATCACTACATGGCAGAAACTGGTTAGTATTATTTCTCATGAGATAGTGAACTCAGCAATCCCGATTACCAATCTCGCCGGGATGACTGCTCAAATGCTTGAAGATGAGTCGGGGGAAGTTCAGAAACCTGAAAAAATCGGTGAGGAGGTGACCGAAGATATTCACCACAGCTTAAAAATAATTGAATCCCGTACGCTGGGACTTATTAATTTTGTAAAGGCTACAAAAAGTCTTACAGATATTCCGAAGCCAAACCTGAGGAAGATTTTTCTTCTTGATTTATTCGAACGGATAACCATACTTTACAAGGCTAAGTTCAAGGAAACAAGTGTAAAGTTTGAAAAGGAAATTATTCCCCCTGATCTTTTTATAGAAGGCGATCTGGAACTTATTGAGCAGGTAATAATAAATCTTTTTCAGAATGCCCTCGAAGCTATGCAGGAAACCTCAGATCCCATCCTTTCAATGATTGCCAGGAAGAACGAATCAGATAATGTACAGATATCTATTTCTGATAATGGTAAAGGCATTAGTGATGAAGTACTCGAAAGGATATTCCTTCCTTTTTATTCTACAAAAATCAATAACTCCGGAATCGGTTTGAGTCTGTCACAACAGATAATGATGCTTCATCATGCCCGTCTCGAAGTCAAATCCACACTAAATAAGGGTACAACCTTTATTATGATATTCTAATATCCAATGAATCCAACACTTCATGCAGACTCTTTCGCCTGGCGGGCAATTAGTTGATTTTCGTATGAAATATGATATTTATTATAGTTACAGAGGGAGATATTAGTTTTTTGGTACTTTTGCCGACCAGATGAGATCCGGTTTGCGTACATATCATAATACTGAAAAATCACTTTACCACTTTAGCTTCCTCAGGGATATTAAAGTGCACGGTATTTATTTTAATAGTTTTGTGAAGTTTTTAAGTCTCTATTGTTTCATCCGGAAGGCACACGCTCACGATTTCTACTCTGTTATTTTATTTACCAAAGGGATAGGCAGTATAGTAATTAATAATGATAGTTACCCTGTTAAGCCACAAACAATATGCATTGTTGCTCCGAACCAGATGCACTCATTTGAGGGCCTTGAAGATGTAGAGGGAATAATCTTTTTCTTTTGTCAGGATTTTTATGTTGAAGAATTCAGTTTTATCCGCCTTTTAAATTTATTCTCATATACTTCACAGACAGGCACTAATGTATGCAATCCATGTATTGGTTTATCAGACAATGAGTTTAGCCCTATCAATGCTGTAATAAAATCGATACAGAATGAATACGAATTATATACACCTTCAAATAATTCTGCCGTTATCATTCGTTCACATTTGAATATCATGCTGTTAAAGCTTTCTGAGTTGTATGAAACAAAATCAGGGAAATCAAATAATAACGACAGCATCATCATACACTCATTATCGCATCTTATAGATTCGTATTTTATTCAGGAACAGCACCTGGGGTTTTATACATCCGCATTTAATATCTCCGAAAGCCAGTTAAATGATATTTGCAACAAGCATTTTAACTGCGGACTGAAAAAAATTTTGCAAAACAGACTGATGCAGGAAGCGAGAAAACTGTTGTTATCATCTGAATTATCAGTTTCAGAGATTGCCTATAAACTTAATTTTGAGGATAATTCCTACTTCAATAAAGTGTTTAAAAATAAAACAGGCCTGACTCCTAAAAGATTTCGCGATATCCATAAAAAATTAGTACCACAAAAATCCTGAATTTTACCATTTTCAAAAATCTTATGATTTTATTTTTACAGAATAAATTTGTAAGAATTATGAAGAAACATGTTTTATTGTCAGCAATCATTATTGTCACATTTTGCGCCTGTAAAAAGGAAGATACCAGGTCGTCGATTCAAGCTCAGACGTTTGAAATAAATTCCACAGGTTCAACTGTGTGGAAATACTTTAGTTTTGCCGCTAATGATACTTTAACCGTTGCAAACCCGGCCAATTCGAACACATGGGATATTGCTTTTCAGCGTTACCGGATAAAAACTAATGGCGGGAAATCGGGTAGTGGTTCCGGCAGCGCTGCAAATTCTTATCAGAAAGGGCAAACCGGATTTGATGCTTTAAAGAACGTATCAGATACGGCAACCTTTGCGACGGATGATTCAATCAGTATTGCAATTCAGCAAGGCTATGCCATTTATGTGGTTAATCCGGCATTATATACATGGTTCACCCTTGAGTTTGCTACTCAGGGAACTCAGATCGTCCCAAGCGATTACATATATATAATTAAAACCGCTACAGACAAATATGCAAAGGTCTGGTTTAAAAGCTATTACAGCGCCACCAATCTTTCCGGTTATGTTACTTTTCAATACAAATATCAGCCCGACGGATCAAAAAATCTGGAATAGATGCAGATAAAATTGCAGATTTCTTTTTATTTTTTGTTTATTCCCTCTGTCATTTTTTCCCAGGCTGTTACCATATCAGGCTATGTTACAGGAGAAGACAGCAGTTTGATTACTGGTGCAACCATTACAATAAAAGGAACTACGTTTGGAACAGTAACGGATAAAAAGGGATTTTATAAAATAAACAAAATAAAACCGGGAACATATACATTGCGTGTCTCGTATCTGGGATTCGAGACACAGGAGAAATCACTTACCATTTTAAAAGAAGATAACCATGTTAATTTTCCTATCAGGGAATCAAATATCGATTTAAATGAGGTTGTGGTGACTGGTACAAAATCTGAGAAAGCACTTAAAAATGTTCCTGTAATTACCCAGGTGATAAGTGCCCGGAAAATGCTTGAGCTTGGTATAACCAATGTCCCCGACGCGCTACAGACTATGGTACCTGGTCTTAATGTGAGCCATTTTGGAACTTTGACTTCCATTACTCTTCAGGGAATGGATGCAAAGTACATACTCTTCCTGATAGACGGGGAAAGAATTGCAGGTGAGGTTAATGGAGATATTGACTATTCAATGCTCAACCTCGAGAACATAGACCGGATTGAGGTTATCAAAGGCGCTTCATCATCTCTTTACGGTTCAAATGCCATTGGTGGTGTTATAAATATTATAACCAAAAAGATTAATGAGCCTTTTGATGCAAAATTATATTCCAGATATTCAAAATATAATGAAGTATATTCCGGTGGAAGCATCGGAATGAAAAAAGGAATAATCGGATCAAGGACAAGTTTTAATTATAGTCATACCGATGGTTACGACATCACTCCGGAGAGTCCCCATGACTGGACCCAGAATCCCTATTCTTCATACAGTATAAGTCAAAAATTTGAAATTACGCCTTCGGCTCATCTTTCTCTCGTTCCTTATTTCACGTACTATCAGTTTGAACGGGGGAATGTGAGTGCACGTCCTGCCCATGATCTTTATACAGATCTGAATGGCGGATTGAAAGGACAATATTATTTCGGAAAACAATCCATCGATTTTTCATATTATCGCGATCGCTATAGTTCTTATGATGTTTTGGAACTTTTAAATAACAAAAGGGATACGGCATCTTATGATTTCATTCAGACAATCAGGACTCAGGGAAATTTTCATCTTTCTGATAAAAACAACTTAACTGCAGGACTGGAGTATAATTTTGAACGCCTCTTCTCAACAAGAATAGATGGAGGGTTAAAATTCGCCGGAGAGGCAGTCTTTTATGTACAGGAAGATATCCGTTTTGGAGAGGGATGGGATCTGATTGGTGGTCTCCGGGCAAGCCATCACAGCAATTATGGATTTAATGCAGCCCCGAAGATATCATTAATGTTCAAACAAGGGTTCTTAAATTTCAGAGCATCAGCGGGGACAGGTTTTCGTTCTCCTGCACTGAAAGAACTATACTTTAACTTTGACCACTTCGGCGAATTCTTTATAATTGGCAATCCGCAATTAAAGCCTGAATCATCAAGGTATATCTCCGGATCAGTTGAGTTTTCAAAACCATGGAACAATTCATCGGTTACTGTTTACAAAAACGTTTTGTCAAATATGATTACAGATCGCTGGTTACCTGATACGGCCCGGCTGACCCGTCAATATGAGAATGTTGCCAGCGCTTCAGTTTATGGCATTGATTTTATATCGAAGCAAAAGATATTTAATGGATTCTGGCTGAGTGCGGGATATAGTTATGTTCATTCACATGATAATGAGACACAGCTTCAATTGTATGGTACTACAAAGAATTCTGGGAATATTGCTGCAGATTATAATTTCAAAAAAAAAGACTATTCTTTCACAGCTCAGATATACTGCAAACTGATGGGCGAAAAATTCTATGAGATAACAACCGACGGCACTTCCCACGACAAGCCTTATACTGACTGGCGTCTAACTATCTCACAGCAATACAAATGGCTGCGGGTATCAACAGGCCTTGATGATATATTCAATGTAGTGATTCCTCAAAATATCGATTTCATTTCTCCTGGTAGACGTTTTTTTGTTGGTTTAAATGTTGATTTCG
>JADGPU010000167.1 GCA_017882305.1 Bacteroidales bacterium
CAGCATTCACTCGATATGTTTGGTTTTGAATATGTAGAGTATTATCAAATTGTAAGAGACCTTATTGAAGAATACCGGCTACTATTCATAGACTGGGTGGCAGGATTTGATAAATGGGATTATATAATTGACCGGTGGGGACTTTTTAATCCTCCGGGTATTGGCCCATTCGACAAAGACCCCGACGATGACATTCCGTTTCATGGATTTGATCCCAATGAATGAAAAGCAATCAATTATGCATGTCCAATAATTTAATATTTATGGACATGTCCGTAAAATATGTCCATTATTATCCTGAAATGGCGTATCATATCAAAGATCGAAGTACACAAAAAGTTGAAACCTGGAATAAATCCTTTAGAATATATTATATTGATAATCAAGGTATAAATTTCAGCGTCTATTAAATATTTTATATCTTTGTAACCAAAGCATCAAGAATTTCTTAAATGGAATACCAACCGAGTTAACACCACGGTGGTAAAGCGATGTGGACGGCCTTGTCAAAAATCAATGTTTCGAATTATCCTGAACAGAAGGAATTAAATGACTATGAGATTGTAGACCATCTGGAAGCCTCAATTTCAAATGAATCATACCGGTTATATATTGCCAGGAATGTCTGGATATTTCCGGGGCAAACCAGGCTGGATGTGCTCAAGGATATTCTGAAAAATGCACAAGTAAGGGAGGAATATGAATTTTGCGCAAAGGTTAAATCGGTTTATAAACAACTATACTATAAATATAAAAGTATTGGGGTAATTTAAGAAGATAGGATTGTATGTCAGTCATGACCTTGAGGCGGTATTTCTTATCCTTTTAGAACGAGTAAATGCAGCGAGACATATCAGTCATTACCGCCTCTTTCATTTTGATGAAAGAGATATAATTTAGTACATTTGATATAGCAATAGAACCAAAAGTTATATGGACAGATTGGCTGCAAATCATCGGATTTTTTGTTGCTATGAAATAGTCGTGAGTCGTACATTTAGTTGAAACTTGGATATTAATAATGATAAAATAACATCTATGAGTAACGAGAAAAATAAAAGAATTTGCCCTGTAGAATTAGCAGGAGGACTTGATAATTCTGTCAGGAGATTTTTGCAAAATCCTGAGAAAATATTAAAACCATACATTCATGAGGGAATGACAGTTCTTGATTTAGGGTGCGGACCTGGCTTTTTTACAATTGAAATTGCAAAAATGCTAAAAGATTCCGGAAAAGTTATTGCTGCTGATCTACAGGAGGGAATGCTTGAAAAAGTAACCAAAAAGATAAAAGGAACGGAATTAGAGCAGAGGATTTTGATACATAAATGTCAGGAAGACAGGATTGGTATGACTGAAAATGTGGATTTCGTTTTAGTTTTTTACATGATTCATGAAGTTCCAAATCAGGACAACCTATTAAGAGAATTGAAGTCAATCTTAAAACCCGATGGAAAAATATTCATCATTGAGCCAAAGTTCCATGTCTCAAAAAAATCGTTTGAGGAGATGATTAATAAAATAAAAGACATTGGATTTGAGATTATAGACAGACCAAAGGTATTTTTTAGCCGGACAGCTTTAATGACAATTAAGATATGATAAAATGACTCTACATCAAAGGAGGCTTTAAATGAAAGAAATACTTAAAATAATGCCAATTCTGCTGTACATGATTGTAGGTGTAATAAGTATGGTTATGGCAATTAAAAACTTATTTTCTAAAGAGTTTTTACCTTTTCATGAAAAGGCAGCATATAAACCGTGGGATGATATTGATAATCCTCTAAAACTTGTAATCTTAACGCTTCTGAGGCTTGCTGGTTTGGGATTTCTCATTATATCTATTTTGTTATTGGTTTTTCCGATAATCAATTATTTTATTCCAAACGAGTTTTACAAATATTCAATTCCTATTATAGCATTAATATACTGCACAGGACTTTTTGTTATTAATTTTCTACTGTACAGGAATATAAAAGCAGATACACCCTGGAAAGGGTCTCTTTATGCTATGATTGTTTTAATAACCGGAATTATTATTTCAATTTTAAATTAGATATATGGGTCAACCATTGACAGATTACATTAAATCCGAAGAAAATATTTTGACAATTTAACTTGAGAAATTAAAATGCAAAAGAAGCTGGAATTAAAACTACCTGCAAAGACAATTCAAAATCTTGCTCCATCTATTTGGTCTAATCGAATCCTGAATGCTGTTCTGAAAGGTGTTGCAATCTATATTGTAATTACATTAGTGTTCGGGTTGCTGTATTTTTTGTTTGGTGCATTAGATTTTAAGACGACAGCAGAAGGTAAAACAGTCCGCTTCCTGGACTACATTTATTTTAGTGCTGTTACGTTCACGACAATTGGATACGGTGATATTATTCCTAAAGCTGGAGCCGGACAGGTAATTGTTTTTATTGAATCATGTGTTGAGTTAACTTTTATTCCGGTTTTTGGAGGTTTTCTTGCGTACAAATTTTTGCAGAGACCAAATGATATACTACTGACAGACAATTTTTTTATCCGTTACAGGAATCAACATGTTTTTCTTTCTTCACGGGTAGGCAATAAAGGGAAAAACTTAATTGATTGTACAGCAACAATTGAGTTAATTCAAATTGTGAACAATGTGAAACGGACTTTGTATAAACGAGAAATTAATACTCCTTTAGTAGAGCTATCGTGGTATTTAGAAATTCGTTTGGATGGCGATGAAAACACTTCTGTACTTCAACAGTTGAAGACACTGATTACAAATCCTGAAACCTCTCTGATACGTACGACAGTTATTGGATTTGACTCTAGTTCAGGAAATATGGTTCATGTTTTCAAGTATTATACGATGGATAAATTAATATATGGTGCAAAATTTTCAGACGTTTATACCTGGGAAGGAGTTAAACAAACAAACCCTGATTGGGCAAACTTTAATAAGGTTGTCAGTTTAACAGCGACTGAACAACAATATATTGACACCCTCCTACAATAGAAAGTGTCGTGAGTCTTTAACCACATCGTCCATCGCTTTGTCAGCCGCCTTCGGCGAAGCGGGGCCACCGTTCACGTTCTTCTCAACTTTTATCTTTTTTGCCACCCCTGCAATCTGTCCCCTTCGCTAAACTTGCCCACCGGGCAAGTTCTTAATGCTCGGTCCTGTCTTTTGTCTTGGCTCCTTGCCCTGAGCCTTTTCCTCACTCCTCACTCCTCAATCTCAACCTCAACCTCACATCTCACGCCTCACACCTCACGCCTGACGCCTCACACCTCCTTCGTGCCCTGTGTCGTGTGTCTTTTTTAACATTACTTTTATTCCCGCTGAAGCGGGATTTCGTAACTTCGTTACTCAACTTTTTACTTTTATTCCCGCGTTGCGGGATTTCGTAACTTCCCCGATAAATCGGGGAAGGCTGTTACTCAACTTTTGTCTTAAACGCCATGTTCAGAAAGTATCTGTTTTTTTTAATGGTTATATTTTATTGCAATGTACAGGCGCAATCAAATTATATAATACTTCCGGAATGCAGTAATACCAGCAATAAACCGTTAGTAATTTTTTTTACAGGTGATTCAGGCAGGAGCTCTTTTGATGAAAAATTAACCGACAGTTTATGTGCAAGTAATATCCCTTTAATGTGTATTAATTCATATAAATATTTCCGCAGGCGTAAAACTCCTCAGCAAACCCTCGATAGTATTTTGCCTTACATTGATTTGAATTTAAAAAAGTATAATCGCCAGAAATTTATTTTTGCCGGTTATTCATTTGGATCTGAAGTGGTGCCCTTTCTTTACAATTTAATGAGTGATGAATGGAAAGACAAAGTGGAATTTATAGTATTGCTTTCCCCATCTTACAACTCTGATTTCAAAATTCATTTTTTTGATCAGCTGGGTTTTACCTGCAGGCGTTGGAAGTATGATGTGCTTCATGAAATAATGAAAATTGACGATAAAAAGATAGTCGTGTTTTGGGGGAAAGATGAAAAAAAGTTTGAGAAGAAACAATTTACAAAACATAACATTACAGTTCATCATTTAAAAGGCGGTCATAGACACACAGACGTAACACCCGTTATTGAAAAAATAAATGAACGGATAAAAGAGCAATGATTTCTTACTTTCTTTGTCTTGATGCAAAGAAAGTAACAAAGAAAAATCAAGGCTGGCAGATTATTTTGGGGCTCCTTGTTTTTCGGCTTTCGCACGCATTACAACTCGTCCCGCTACGGCGGGACTCAAACAGTAATGCTTTCTTAAGGCCCGCGCTGAAAGCCTCAAAACAGTCGCTTTCCCTGCATTCTGGCTCCTCCCAAAATAATCTGAGGCCTTTTGAAATCCAAAAATTAGCCTCATACCTCACGCCTCATACCTCACACCTCACGCCTCACGCCTCACGCCTCACACCTCACGCCTCACACCTCACACCTGACGCCTCACCCCTTGCGTCGTGCATCTCTAAAATAATTACTACCTTAGTAAAGCAACCCGGCATGTAATTTGTTGAACGTTGTCAGCTATCAGATTAGCCATTAATATTATTATAATGCGGAATAAGATTAACCTTCTTGTTTTGATTATTGGGATTATAACTTTAACAATCTCATGCAGAAAATCTGAATCTTATTCAGAATACAATAAGCAGCTCGATTACAAGTATATTAATCAACTGATCATTTCAGGTGA
>JADGPU010000088.1 GCA_017882305.1 Bacteroidales bacterium
GGACAACAACCGGAGCAAAGACCGTTACCGTTAACTATACCAATGTTAACGGATGTACAGCAACAAGCCCGACGACATATAATGTCACAGTCAATCCGTCACCTGCAGCAACAGCAAGTAATAATGGTCCGATATGTACAGGGAGCGCCCTGAATATTACAGGAGGAGCTACAGGGATGACGATCTATTCATGGACAGGTCCAAACGGTTTCACCAGCGCCTTACAGAGTCCGTCAATATCGGCCAGTGCAACAGTAGTAATGGCAGGAGTTTATACTCTTACAGTTACCAATGCTATTGGATGTACTAATACAGCCACTACGACAGCAGTAGTAAACGCATTACCTCTGGTAAATATAACCAGCAGCAATAGTCCAATGTGTATGAATGATTTGAGGACTTTAGCAGGTAGTCCGGCCGGGGGGACATTTATTATATCTGACGGACCGGGTACTCTTACGGGAAATGTTTTATCGGCAACGGGAATCGGCACTATCAATATAGAGTATAACTACACCAATGTCTGCAACAATAAAGCCACACAGTCGATAATTGTTAATGAGAACCCGGTTCCAATTGCAGGTCAGGACCAGGAACTGACATTTATCTTTGAAACGCAGATGACGGCAGAATTGTTTTCACCCGAAACAGGTGAATGGTCTTTAATTTCCGGTTCAGGTCATTTTAGTGATATTCATTCTCCAACAACCAGCGTAACTGAATTGTCAATCGGGGAAAACATATTCTTATGGAAAGTACAGAATGGCAATTGTGAGGCAAGCACCGAAGTGAAAATTACCGTTCATGATCTATTTGTACCCTCAGTAATTACACCCAATGGCGATGGCAAAAATGATTATTTTAAGATCAGTGAAAATATTGGGAAGGTCGAGCTGATCATCTTTAACCGGTGGGGAAATGAAGAATACACAAATGGCAATTATTTAAATGATTGGAACGGACGAAATAATAAAGGTACCGAACTTCCAAATGATACCTATTTCTATATATTGAAATTTGAAAATGGTATGATAAAAAAGGGATCTGTTTTAATTAAAAGGTAACTGAACCGGCTTATTCTGAACATATTAGCCGTATCATTTCCATTACAGCTGTTGGGCCGGATGTTTCCGGCTTTCTCCGCAGACCAAATTGCTCCCTCGGCTGAGCCGGGGGATTTTTATTTTGCAAATGTTAAATCGAGATTGATTCAACCGGAAATTGTATCGGAAATTCGAATGACAACTGACTAGCAAGACAATTCAGATATTCTTCAAAGTAATTGAACAAAAGATGACATTAATTCGTTTATATTTGCATTTCCATTTTAGAAAACTATTTTAAAGAAAAGTATATTCAGGAATGAGATATTTCTTTCAAAACATACTTGGAAAAAACCACGGATTTAAGAAATACAGGGAGGGCCTGATAAGTATACTGTTTCTTGGTCTTTCCAATCTATTAACAGGACAAACAGTTCATGATACTCTTCCTTCCAATGTTACACTATCACAATGCATAACCTATGCATTGGTAAACCAATCATTGATTAAACAATCCTTGCTGGATGAAGATATTACAAAGAGAAACATCAGGATTGCACTGTCGGCCTGGTATCCTCAACTCGAGGTTGATGCAAATGTTCAACATTTTCTTCAGATACCAACAGCCTATTATCCTAATCTGAACAACCCTCCTGACTACACTCCTTTTATAGCTTTACGATCCACACCAACAAATGTATCATCAGGCGTATTTTCTGCGAACCAGACTTTATATAGTAACAATTTATTTTTTGCAGCCAGAACTTCGAGAGAACTTCGCAATCAGGCTTCGGAAAACACAGAAAATTCAAAGATCAATACATATGTTGATGTAACCAAAGCTTTTTTCGATGTGCTATTGACAGAGGAGCAGCTTAATGTTCTGAATGAAGATATACTTCGTCTTCAACATAATTATAAAGATGCTTACAGTTTTTATAAGAATGGCCTGACAGATAAAATAGACTATCAACGTACTGAAATATCCCTCAACAATGCTCAGGCACAAAGAAAGTCTACGGAAGAAGCGCTAAAAGCCAAATATTCTGTATTGAAACATCTTATGGGAGTGGTTCCTGAAAAGCAATTAATTGTATCATATGATTCTTCCAAATTTGAAAATGAAATATTAATTGATACGACAAAGAATCTGGATTACAGTAATCGTATCGAATATCAGCTTTTGCAGACTTCATTGAAACTACAGAATTTTGGAATCAGCTATTACAGGTGGTCTTTTCTTCCGACTTTATCTGCTTTTTATAACTATGATCCGGCATACTCGAATAACCAATTTTCTGATTTATATAATACTAACAATCCAACTTCTCTTTTCGGCTTGAAATTAACACTCCCACTGTTTCAGGGAATGAGCAGGCAGGAGAATTTTAGCAAGGCAAAACTTCAGTACGAGCGACTCCAGCTTGGAATGGACTATCTGAAAAGCTCGATTAGCAGTGAATATAGTCAGGCTCTTGCGGGATATAAAAGCAACCTGAATGAACTGAGAGTGGCAAAAAACAATATCGCTATTGCAAAGGATATCTTTAACACTGTGAAGCTTCAGTATGATAAAGGAATTAAGGCATATCTGGAAGTTATAGTTTCTGAAACAGATTTACGGACAGCAGAACTTAATTATTTAAATATACTTTTCCAGGTTCTAACCAGCAAGATGGATTTAGAAAAAGCTTCAGGAGACATAAAAATCAATTGACAATGATTGAAGTACAATTATTTGGTGATAGCTTATAGCCGACTTTAAATTTGTAATACTATGTATAAAATATCTCATATAATAATATATTTTGCACTGATTGCAGGTTTGGTATCCTGCAGTGGAAATACAGCAAATAAAAGGACCGCAGTGCCTGCCATACCTGTAACAGTAACTAATGTCAGTTTAACAAAAGCTATATTCTTTAATTCATATCCAGCAAATATAGTGGCATTAAAAGAGGTTGAGCTTCGCGGACAAGTGAGCGGATATATAACGGGAATATATTTTACTGAGGGGAAAGTGGTTCATTCAGGAGAGAAACTATATGAAATTGACCGTCGCAAATATGAAGCGACCTACAAAGAAGCCCAGTCAAATGTTAAGATTGTGGAAGCCAATCTTGAGAAAGTTCAGCGTGATGCTGATCGTTATACTGATCTTGCCACGCAGAATGCTGTTGCAAAACAGCTTCTCGACAATTCAATGACAGATCTAAAAAATGCCAGACACCAGGTGGATGCTGTGAATTCAGAACTGGTTAAGGCTAAAACTGATTATGATTATTCTCTGATCAATGCACCATTTGATGGCACAATAGGTTTTTCCGGTGTTAAGCTGGGAACTCTCATAACTCCGGGACAGACTCTTCTTAATACCGTATCTTCAGATGACCCTATGGGTGTTGATTTTGAAATAAGCGAAAATGAGCTTGGTCGTTTTCAGAAGCTGGAGAGTACAGTAATTTCAAAAAATGATACAACATTCAAAATCACTCTGCCCGATAATTCAATATATCCCTATATAGGAATGATAAGTGTAATTGACAGGGCTGTTGATCCGCAGACAGGTACAATCAGGGTCAGGATAACTGTTCCTAACCATGAAAGAATTCTTAAACCAGGCATGAGCTGTAAGGTTCTGGTGCTGAATGCAAATGCTGGTCAGCAGATACTCATTCCTTTTGAAGCAGTACTGGAGCAATTGAGTGAATACTTTGTCTATATAATAAAAGATAAAAATGTTCAACAGGTAAAGGTCTCACTTGGTCCCAGGGTTAATTCAAATGTTATAGTATTGAAAGGGCTCAAGGGTGATGAAACAATCGTAGTTGATGGCATACAGAAGCTGCACGACGGTTCAGAGATCACAATCGCTCAACCCCAAAAACAGCAACAGCATAATTAAGGAAAGTAAACAAACATTAAGCTTGAATCTTATTTCATGATAGCCGATACCTTCATAAAACGTCCAATCACAGCGATAGTAATTTCATTGGTCCTGGTGATTGTAGGAACATTGGCGATACTCAACCTGCCTGTCAGTCAGTATCCTGATATTACCCCGCCTGTAGTCCAGATATCAAGTCAATATACAGGGGCCGACGCTACAACGGTTGAGCAAACAGTCACTACGCCAATAGAAATACAGGTTAATGGAGTTCCCGGCATGAATTTTCTTCAGAGCAACAGCACTAACGACGGTCGTTCAACATTGAACGTCTATTTTGATATTGGCACTAATGTTGATATTGCCACTACTGAAGTTCAGAACAGGGTGAATATTGCAACCCCAGTTCTGCCTGAAGAAGTGAAAAGATTGGGTATTACGGTTCGCAGGCGTAATCCAAGCGGACTTTTAAATGTAGCTATCTACTCTCCAAAAGGCACACATAGCATTCAGTTTCTTGATAATTACACTAACATATTTGTCAGGGATGCTCTTTTAAGGGTTAAAGGTGTCGGGGATATTTACGCCAGGACCGATGATTTCAGTATGCGTATCTGGCTCAATCCTGATAAAATGGCAAGCCTTGGTTTGACGGCTAATGACATTCTTAATGCTGTTCAGGAACAGAATGTGCAAGTGGCTGCCGGTTCAATTGGTACTCCCCCTCAACCTTCCGGTCAACCTTTTGAGTACACGGCAAGGGTCAATGGTAGACTAAGCAGTGTAGATGATTTCAATAACATTATCGTCAGAACTAATCCTGTTGCCGGTTCTATTGTTTATTTAAAGGATATTGCACGTGTTGAGTTAGGCAAATTCAACTATTCAGGTGTAGCATATGTTGATAAACAACGTGCTTCATACATGTTGATATACCAGACTCCAGGCAGCAATTCTCTTGATGTTGCCGATGGTATTTACAAGGCATTGGCTCAACTAAGCAAATCTTTTCCAAGCGATGTTGCTTATAAGGTGCCATTTGAATCTGTTACAGTCGTAAAGGAATCTATAAGTGAAGTTGTTAAAACTCTTCTTGAAGCATTGGCGCTGGTGGTACTGGTAGTATTTATTTTCCTACAAGACTGGCGTTCTACTATTATTCCTGTTCTTGCAATCCCTGTTTCAATAATAGGCACTTTCATTTTTTTCATTCCACTTGGTTTTACTATTAATAAGCTCACACTCTTCGGCTTTGTTCTTGCAATCGGTATAGTTGTGGATGATGCAATAATAGTAGTTGAAGCAGTACAACGCTATATGGAAGAGCAGCACCTCACTCCAAAAGAAGCTGCACACAAAGCTATGGCTGACATATCAGGACCTGTTGTTGCTATTGCACTTGTACTTGCTGCAGTTTTTGTTCCGGCCGGTTTTTTGCCAGGCATTGTCGGCAGGTTGTATCAGCAGTTTGCTATCACAATAGCCATTTCAGTTCTCATATCGGCATTTATTGCACTGTCTCTCACCCCTGCTTTATGTTCCCTGTTTCTGAAACCTCACCATATAAGTCAATCTTCCAGAGGACTTAACTACCTGTTCTTTCATTTTAATAAATGGTTCAATAAGAGAACAGAGGGATATACAAACAATGTCCGGAAAGCTATAAAGCATTCCCGTTATATTGTCATACTGCTGGTTTTGATTGTCTTTGGTGCTTATGTTATGATTATTAAAAAACCCACAGGTTTCATTCCATTGGAGGATGAAGGACGTTTGTTTATAACATTCGAACTGCCTGAAGCTTCTTCCACCTCGCGTACTGTGGAAGTGCTGAAGAAAATAATGGATGTACTGAGTGAGATTAAGGGTGTTGACCATTATTCTGCTATATCCGGGCTAAACGTAGTTTCCGGTGCCACCAAATCCAACAGTGGCACTATTTTTTGCCAGTTAAAACACTGGGATGAACGCAAAAGCAAATCTGAACAGATTTTTGCGTTAATGGCTCAGATGCAGGCAAAATTCGTAGCTATCAGGGAGGCAAATATTATTGTCATAGCTCCTCCAGCTATTCCGGGGCTGGGCGCTACAGGCGGATTCACTTTTGAGCTTCAGCAACGTGAAAGCAATGATGATATAAAAACTTTTGAACGAAATGTTAATGCATTCATGGCTGCTGCCAACAAACGTCCTGAGATTGCCCGCGCAATCACTTTTTTCAATGCACGTTCTCCAAATTATCAGCTAACAGTTGACCGTGATAAGTGCAAAAAAATGGGTGTCAACCTGGCTGAAGTTTTTAATACCATTCAGACATTTCTCGGCAGCACCTATATAAATGACTTCACTATATATAACAGGAATTTCCACGTAATTGCCCAGGCAGATACTCTTTTCAGGAATGACATTGTTGATATGGATAAATATTATGTCCGTAATCAGCAGGGCACGATGCTGCCCTTAAGCTCTGTGATGAGTTCTAAAGTTAATGAGAGCGCTTCTATGCTTTCTCATTATAATCTTTACCGCATGGCTGAATTTGTCGGTGATGCAAAAGCCGGATATAGTACCGGGCAGGCTATCAAAGCATTACAGGAAACCGCACAGCAGGTGCTGCCAAAAGGATATGGGTATGAGTTCTCGGGCCTGAGCCGTGAAGAGCTGAAAGCAGGTAACACCTCTGCCTATGTTTTCATACTATCACTGCTTTTTGTCTTCCTTTTTCTTTCAGCCTTGTATGAAAGCTGGACAGTGCCTTTCACAATTCTGCTCGGAGTTCCACTCGCTGCCTTCGGAGCTATATTGGCGCTGACATTCAACAAATCTCTGACAGATAATGTCTACGCACAGATAGGTCTAATTACTCTGATTGGTCTTGCTGCTAAAAACTCTATTCTTATAGTTGAATTTGCCAAAGAGCGTGTTGACCGTGGTATTGAAATTGTAGCAGCCACTATTGAGGCAGTCCGTTTGCGACTGCGTCCTATATTGATGACATCGTTTGCTTTCATCTTTGGAGTATCTCCTTTAGTATTAGCGACCGGCGCTGGCGCCGTTGCACGTCAGACTATCGGATGGTCTGTCCTGGGAGGCATGCTCGCAGCCACTGCATTAGGTGTTTTCATTATACCGGTTTTGTTTATCTTAATAATCCGTCTTACATATGGTAAGCAAAAACTCGCTGATCTTCAGGCAAAACACAATTCATCCATCACCACTCTTGAACATAAATAACGACATTATCTATTATTTTATTCGAATACTATTGGGAAGCTGCCACCAGGAGATCAAAATTGAAGAAACCAATTGCTCAAAATACATCATTTTAAAATAAATCTGAATTATTAGAAAAACTGATAGTATTTTTGCATTCTATATTCATCCTTAATATCAGTCACTTTGGTTTAATAAATCTATATTTTCGAATAAAATGATAAAAGATTTTCAACTTTAATCTGATTCTTAAACCTTCTTAAAAAATATTTACTATTTTTGATCGTGAAATCATTTGCCAAAACAACAATTTGCATATGAATTGCATTATAGTTGACGATGATATATTGACCTGCAAAATTCTGGAAGGGTATGTGAGCAAATCCACCTCTCTTAATCTGGTTGGGGTATTCAGTGATTCTGTAGCAGCCAGGGATGCTTTAACAAAACGAAAGGATATCGATCTGGTTATTCTCGATATCCAGATGCCAGAAATGAATGGGTTTGACTTTATCCGCAGTCTCGACTTCCCTCCTAATATAATAATAGTATCGTCAGCCGAAGAATTTGCTTTGAAAGCCTTCGACTTCAATGTTGTCGATTATCTGCTTAAACCGGTAACATATGGACGTTTTTGTAAAGCTATCGATAAAACTATCAGGTACTTTACACGTAAAGAGGTTTCCACCAGCGGTGATGAGGAAATATTCATCAAAAAGGGGTCATCCCTCGTAAAACTGAAACTCACTGAGATTATATTTATAGAAGCTCTTGAAAATTATGTTACCCTGAATACCAACGATGACAAATTCACTATTCATTTTACTATGAAAGCCATCGAAAACCAATTACCATCAGGGGTTTTTATCAGGGTTCACAGATCATTCATAATTAACAAAAGCATGATCCAGAGCATTAAAGAGAATACTCTCGACCTTAACGTCGGTGGTGCTGTGAAAAGCATTCCTGTCGGGAAATCATTCAGGGACTCTCTGCTGAATGATATTAATGTGATGGCCAGATAATCACAAAATTTTCTCATGCTTACCAATCGGCAACTGTTCCTGATGCACCTGGGACAAACTTCGGTGGCACCAATGATGCTTGAGATTGTCAGGGCAGAAGGTATTTACATGTATGGACCCGATGGTAAAAAATACATTGATCTTATTTCAGGCGTCTCGGTAAGCAATACGGGTCATTGTCATCCAAAAGTAGTTGAAGCGGTTAAAAAACAGGTCGATCTGTATATGCACCTGATGGTTTATGGGGAGATTATCCAAAGCCCCCAGGTAAAATATGCTGAACGTCTTGCAGGATTACTTCCTCCGGGTCTGAACTCCTGCTATTTTGTGAATTCAGGAAGTGAAGCAGTGGAGGGTGCCCTGAAACTTGCCAAAAGATTTACCGGAAAAAGCCGCATAATATCGTTCAAAAATTCCTATCATGGCAGCACTCATGGTGCATTGAGCATCCAGGGAAGCGAGCTGTACAGGAATGCATTCAGGCCACTATTGCCAGATACTTTCCAGATTGGTTTTAACGATGAAAAATCGCTGGATGCTATTGACAGCAGCACTGCCTGCGTTATTGTTGAACCGGTGCAGGGTGAGGCCGGTATTATTTATCCTGAGAATGATTTCCTTGTAAAAATCAGAAACCGGTGTAACGTAACCGGAACTTTATTGATCTTTGATGAGATACAGACAGGTTTTGGCCGGTTAAGTCATATGTTTGCTATTGACAGATTCGGAGTCGTCCCTGACATTCTTCTTCTTGCAAAAGCCCTTGGAGGAGGAATGCCACTCGGAGCATTCATCTCTTCAGGAGAGATAATGTCGGCACTTGTTACTAACCCTTCGCTTGGTCATATAACCACTTTCGGAGGACATCCTGTTTGTTGTGCAGCAGGACTTGCATCGCTGAATGTAATAATTGATGAGAAGCTCGCTGAGAGCTGCAATTCAAAATCAGCTCTTTTTAAAAAGGAACTTACTCACTCTTTGATCTCAAAGGTGAGGGGAGAAGGTCTTTTAATGGCAGTCCAACTTACCGATCCGTCATATATTAAATATGTAATTGCTCACGCACCGGATCATGGACTGGTACTCGATTACTTTCTTTTCTGTGACAACGCCTTCAGGATAGCGCCCCCATTGACCATAAGCGATAAGGAAATAGTTCTGGCAAGTGAACTGTTGAAGAAGCTTCTTGATGACGCAGAAAATAACTCAAATAAGAAATGAGACCATTTACCTTATACCTTTTATTATTTATACTACTATCAACAGGTATAGTCAAAAGCCAGGTGTCAGCAAAGGATACCTCTCTGGTCCTCGAAGAACTTTTTGACAGGCTGGTTGATAATTATAATGATAGCGACAGGATCCGGATCAATGATTCTATCAGGATAATTCTCGACGGTTATGCCAGGTCCGATACGGTGTTTACCCACAGGTTCACTAACCTCAGGTACCTTGGTCAGATCTTGTCACCCGATTCTCTTTTGAAAATTATAACATGGAACCTGGTTTTAGAGAATGAACCCGGCAGGTATTTTTGTTATTTCATCAGGAAACAGTTAACCGGTAAAGAAAACATGATATATAGATTATCAGTTAGTTATAACGAAAATAAGGTTAAAACTGATACTATATATGGCGAATCGAACTGGTATGGAGCATTATATTATGATTTAAAACCTTATATAGTTGATAACAAGCGTTGCTGGGTGCTTTTGGGAATTGATTATGGCAACTCCTTTATTAGCAGGAAAATCATTGAAGTACTGAGCTTTTCACCTGAAGATTCAATTGTATTTGGCAGGAAATGGTTTGCTTCAGGAGGGGATATAAAGTACAGAGATGTCTTTGAATATGCCTCAAACGCGATGATGTCTTTGCGGTTCAGATCTGACAATTCAATCGTATTTGATCACCTGGTTCCATTCACTGCTTCACATAAAGGTGAACGCCAGTACTATGGCCCGGATTATTCGTTCGATGCATATAATTATGAAAACGGATTATGGAAATTGACTATTAACGTGGACGCAAGAGATCAATAAAGAGGTACCTAAAGTACTTAAGGTTAAATGGTTGATGTGAAAATTAAGAATATCCCCTACCTTGAGTACATTGAGTGCTTATACAACTCTTAAACTTTTAAACTTTTAAACTTTAACTACTCCAAACTTTTAATATCTTCACAGTTGTTATGCCGAAGAACATAAAAACTCACCTTTACTGTTACGACGACCACAGGGGATTCTCTGAGGATGTCAGGAAACGGTTTACAGATCAGTCAAGGTATACTGTAGTATCTTTCCAGACACGGGAGGAGTTTATTAATCATCTTTTAGAAGAGAAAGAGTATGATTTCTGCAAGGTTGCAATACTTGGGCTTCACGATACGAAGGAACAGTTTGAAATGATCGATAAGCTAACGGTAGAGATAAAAAAGATCGACCCGAAGACAGGACTAATCCTGTTGGGCCCTCCTGATAAAATGGAGATTATAAAGAAGACCCTGAAGTTTAACATTGATGCTTACATTCCTAAAAATACCAATTCAATACTTCGGGTCCACAACACAGTAAAAAAACTTATAAGTGAACATAGCATAAGGATCTTCAGAAAAAAGAGAAATCTTTCAATTTATGTTCTTGTGGGATTTCTTCTGCTCTCAATACTGTTTACCCTCTTTGCCTATTTTAAACTTCCAAAGTACTTCTAATAAATATTATTTTAATCCGCGTCAATCTGCGAGATCAGCGGGCAATTTTTATTTTTCCCGCTGATAGCGCAGATTTTCGCAGAAAAGTAATTCAGATGTGACTATTTGTCAGTAGAAAACTAACGGCACACCTTTTGAAAGTGATCGGCAGATTATTCATGTTAAACTATAAAACTATCTGATATGGAAACCGGAAAGATTGGAGTAACAACTGAGAACATTTTCCCTATAATAAAAAAATTCCTTTATTCTGATCATGAGATATTCCTCCGTGAGCTTATTTCAAATGCGATTGACGCTACACAGAAGCTCAGGACATTAGCTGCAGTCGGTGATTATAAGGGAGAAATTGCAGAGACAACAATCCGGGTGTCGGTTGATAAGAAGAAAAAAACAATAAAAGTTTCTGATAGAGGCATTGGGATGACCAAGGAAGAACTTGATAAGTATCTCAATCAGATTGCTTTTTCCAGTGCTAATGATTTCCTCGACAAATATAAGGATCAGTCCAGTGCAATTATAGGCCATTTTGGCCTTGGTTTTTACTCATCATTCATGGTTTCCGATAAGGTTGAAGTAATTACTAAATCTTATCAGGATGGTGCTCAGGCAGTTAAATGGAGTTGCGATGGCAGCCCGGAGTTTTCAATTGAAGATGTTGAAAAAGAAAATATTGGCACTGATGTTATCTTATATATTGATAAGGATTCAAAAGATTTTCTTGAAGAGAGCAAAGTTGAGCAGTTACTGAAAAAATATTGCAAGTTTCTCCCTGTTGAAATAGCTTTTGGAAAAGAGAAAGAGTGGAAAGACGGAAAATCTGTCGAAACGGGCAAAGACAAAATCATCAATAACACCAAACCTGCATGGACACTAAAACCGGCTGATCTGAAAGAAGAGGATTACAAAAATTTTTACAGGGAGCTTTATCCTTCAGGTGATGATCCGTTGTTCTATATTCACCTTAATGTTGACTATCCGTTTAAACTGACTGGTATTCTTTATTTTCCAAAGATAAAGAGTAACATCGAGATACAGAAGAATAAGATACAACTATACTCCAACCAGGTGTTTGTTACTGATTCTGTGGAGGGTATTGTTCCTGAGTTTCTTACCCTCTTGCATGGGGTTATCGATTCACCGGATATACCTCTTAATGTTTCAAGAAGTTATCTTCAGAGCGATTCAAATGTCAAGAAGATTTCGAGCCACATAACAAAAAAAGTTGCCGACAGGCTAAATGAAATATTTAAAAATAACAGGGAAGAGTTTGAGAAAAAATGGGACAATCTTAAACTGTTTATCGAATATGGTATGATAACCGAAGAAAAGTTCTACGAAAAAGCTTCAAAGTTCGCCCTGTTGAAGAACACTGAAGATAAGTATTTTACATTTGAAGAGTATGAGAAGCTTATAAAGGAAAACCAGACTGATAAAAACAAAACCCTCATCTATTTATACTCAACAAACAAGACAGATCAGTTCACCTACATCGATAAAGCCAAAAACAAGGGATATGATGTATTGCTTCTCGATGGTCAGCTCGATGTTCATCTGATAAATCAGCTTGAAACCAAATTGAAGGATACAAGATTCGTAAGAGTTGATTCGGATGTTGTGGAAAAACTAATTCAGAAAGAAGAGACCCGTGAGTCAAAATTATCTGAAGATCAAAAAAATGATCTTAAGAGTGTATTCAATGTCAAGGTTAAAACGAAAGAGATCTATAATGTTGTTTTTGAGACACTTGACGAGAATGAAGCACCTGTAATCATTACTCAGTCGGAATTCATGCGCCGGATGAAGGACATGTCGCAGATAGGAGGGGGGATGAACTTTTATGGTGAATTACCCGATAGTTATAACCTGGTTGTCAATCCCAACCATCAGATTGTTAATAAAATATCGGAAGATCTTCAGACTCAGGAAGGTACAAAACTTACTGAGAACAATAATGAGAGAAAACGGATAAAGGAGGAAATTGCCTTTATGGAGCAGGAGCATAAGAAGAAGAAAGCAGATGAAATCAGCCAGCTTGAAAAAGATGATCTTGAAAAACTGCGCAAGGAGCTCTCCGGTGTTGAAAATGCCAGGAAAGATATCCTGGAATCCTATGGTGCATCCAATAAGGTAGTTAAACAACTTATAGATCTGGCTTTGTTAGCAAGCAATATGCTGAGAGGGGAAGATCTTAGTACTTTTGTAAAGAGGAGCGTGGAGCTGCTCTAGCAGTTCAGATCATCCTCGCTATTTCATTCTTAACGTAATCTATCGCCACCCTTGTCGGCTCCTTCTCAATTTCCATAATTTTTTCAAGAAGTCGTTTACTGAGTGACATTCCGGATGAATCAGCCGGTAACTTTTCAACTTCACTGTTGATTATCTTAATCATATTTGAGCGGGCATTCCTGACTACTTCCCAGGCTTGCTGGCTCATATATATCTGTTGTGATAAATTATGTTCAAATTCACTCCTGATCGCATTAAGCATAGCCGTGTGGAGTTGCGGGGCTGTCATTTCAGGAGAGCTGACTCTTACCAGTAACGATTCAAGAGAGATCCTTTCCAGGAAAAGAACGATTCTTTCGTATGCCTGAAGCTTAATAGGAGTAATTGTCCTGCTGTTTTGAAGTATCAGTTCCTGCCTTCTCTTGTACTGGTCATTCTTTATCATATTTCTGAGAAGAATCCATGCAGTGAAGAATACAATCAACGCCGGGATAGTGATTTTCAAAATATCTGACAGTGTATCCATTTTTCTGAAATTTAGATTTGTATACAAACTTAAGTTATTCTTTTTTATTTTCAATCATAATATTTTTTCGCGCTGATCACGTTTTTTTGCACAGATTAATCCCTTCGTGTTCCTTTGTGAAAACCTTTGTGACCCTTTGTGGTTAAATGAATTATTTTTTACCACTAAGGAACACAAAGGATAACACTAAGTATCACAAAGTAAAAATGAAGAATAACAGTTTTCGGATTTTCAATTTTAGTTCATACTTTTATCGGGTCCTTTTTATTTGGTTAATATATATTTATCCATATGGAATATTTATCTTACAGAGTTAAATCATTATCAGTTTCCCAGACACTTGCAATGGCTCAGAGGAGCAGGGATTTAAAGGCCAAAGGCGTTGACATTATCAGTCTCAGTCTTGGGGAACCTGACTTCAATACTCCTGATTACATCAAAGAGGCAGCCAAAAAGGCGATTGATGAAAACTATTCCAGGTACCCTCCTGTACCCGGTTACACTGACCTGCGGGAAGCAATTTCGAAGAAGTTTAAAGATGAAAATGGTATCAATTATTCTCCCGAACAGATAATTGTATCCGCCGGAGGCAAGCACTCACTTATAAATGTCATTCTATCTATAGTTAATCCTGGAGATGAGGTAATTATCCTTGCCCCATACTGGGTAAGTTATTGGGATCAGATAATTATTGCAGAAGGCAAACCTGTTGTAATAAAGGCTAA
>JADGPU010000168.1 GCA_017882305.1 Bacteroidales bacterium
AAGGAATGAGGTCATGTCACAATAATCATGGCATGACCTCATCAACAACAAATTCCTGGTCACAATACCAGCTATTTCAGTACATTACCATCGGCATCGAGTTCAATTATTTCATAACCAAGCTCTTTTAATCCGTCTTTGATTTTCGACTTGTCACCAACTACAAACCAGGTAAAATGGCTCGGAATAATAACCTCCTTGCTGATTTGCTGTAATTCAGACAAAGTCAGATTCCGCACTTTGGCATCATAAGTATTATAGTAATCATTGCTTAAGCCGAATTTTACAAGTGTTTCGACGGAATTTCGTACTGAACTATTTGTCTCCCACATTCCTGGCAGCTGGAGAACCATATTTTTCTGTACCCTGTCAAATTCTTCTTTAGTAACAGGCTTCTCATTGTTGATTCCTGACAGTTCCTTATTGAACTCCTGGATTGCTTCTTTGGTCTTATCAATCTGTACAGAAACATATGCAAGTAATGGTCGCTGTCCTTTTGCCGGATTTACAAAGCTGCCGGCTCCGTAACTCCAGTGTTTATCTTCACGGAGATTCATATTTAATCGCGATACAAAGTCACCGCCAAAAATATTATTAACTGCAGTAAGAGCCGGTTCAGAAATCTTTCCATAGGGTACAATAAGGGACCCGCCAATTATAACACTCTGTGTTGACTCAGGTCTGTCTAGCAAATAAATTTTATTTGTTGAAGGGTTGTTAACCTCTTTTATATCGATTTTTGGCATGGTACCCTTCTTCCAGTCTGACATTCTACTTTCGAGTTTTGATACCAGATCAGCAATCTGAATATCTCCTACAACAACTAATGTTGCATTATTTGGTTTAATCCATGTCGAATAGAATTTCTGAACATCATCCAGTGTAATCGATTGCAAAGAAGATTCATAACCCGATCCGTCCAACGGTTCACTGTAGGGATGACCCACGCCGTAAAGGATCTTTGGGAATACACGTATAGCCATGCCGAATGGCTCAGATTTCTGACGCTTGATATCATCCATATGCTCTTTCTTCAACCTGTCAAATTCCTTCTGCGGGAATGACGGATTTAATAAAATATCAGTAAACAGATCGAGAGTGGGATCGAGTGTTTGTATTAAAGTACTAAATCCTACATATGATGCATCCCAATCGCAATATGAATAGATAGAGGCCCCGAGCAGCTGACGCTTGTCATTGATCTGAAGAGCATCAAGAGTTTTGGTCCCTTCGTCGATCATATCCATTGCTAAATTTGCCAGTCCTGGTTTTGTCAGCACGTCAGTGGCAAATCCTGCGTTGATGACCAGGCTCCCTACAACAGTAGGAACTCCTTTTCTTTGAGCAAGAACGATGTTCAATCCGTTCTTTAAGGTTGCTTTTTGCAAAGTTGGGAATGAAGCAGCCACAGGTTTCCCAAGTTCAGGAAGACTGGACCTGTCCACTCCATTTGCTGCAGCTTTAAGTGTCGGGAAAGGATTACATATAAGAACAAATTTCCCAGTGCTCAGCCAATCCTTGCAGGTTTTCCTGATATCCTCAATATTTGCTTCAGTAACATACTTCAGGGTAGTCTTATAATAATCAGGAGTTCCTCCGTAAATTTGATTCGAAGCAAGTATATCCGATGTACCGCCAAATCCGCCAATTCTTTCCATGCCTTTAAGAAAATTGGCAAAGTACAGTGATCTGACCCTGTCGAGTTCATCCTGTGTCGGACCTTTATCGAGGAATTCCTGCAAAACCTCATTTATTTTAAGTTCTACCTCTTCCGCCGATTTACCTGGTTTCACATTTGACGTCACGTAAATATTGCTGCTTAATTCACGCTCGTCGAAGTAGGCATTTGCTGAACTGGCAATCTGATCCTCGTAAACAAGTTTTTTATACAACCTCGATGTTTTACCAGTTGAAAGAATATCGGTTGCCAGATTTAAAAGGGTTGCCTCTTTTGTGCCCCACTGCGGAACATTCCAAAGCATTGTGATTTTTGTTTCCGGAACATGGTCTTCGTAATAACCCCGTGTTACCTCATTACGTTTAGCGATATTGATAACAGGTTTTACAAGTGTGGGACCAGGAGGGATATCTCCAAAATATTCCTTGACTTTTTCAAGAGCCTCTTCAGGTTTAATGTCTCCGGCAATACTTAAGACAGCATTATTTGGACCGTAATATGTTTTAAACCAGTCTTTAACATCAGTCAGGTTTGCAGCAGAGAGATCTTCCATAGAACCAATTACAGTCCATGAATAAGGGTGGCCCATCGGATAACTGGCCTTTGTCAGTATCTCATAGTCACGGCCATAAGGTTGATTTTCACCTTCGCGTTTCTCATTCTGTACCACCCCGCGTTGCTCATCAAGTTTAGCCTGGTCTATTGCTTCAACCATATGTCCCATGCGGTCGCTTTCAAGAAAGAGTACCTGATCAAGAGCGGCTGTGGGAATTGTTTCAAAATAGTTAGTCCTGTCATTGTTTGTTGTTCCGTTCAGATCAGTACCTCCTAAAGATTCCAGAGCCTTAAAATAGTCTGTATTATAATGTTCACTTCCGTTGAACATCAGGTGCTCAAAAAGGTGGGCGAAACCTGTTTTTCCAGGTTTCTCGTTTTTAGATCCGACATGATACCAGATATTCACAGCTACGATAGGTGCCTTATGGTCCTCATGTACTATCAGAGTCAATCCGTTATCCAGGACATATTTCTGGAAAGGAATATTAATCTGATCAGGATTGAAATACGATTTTTGCTGGCAAATAGCCGTTGCAGATGAAACCGTAATAATGAAAAACGCTAAAGCGATTCTGTTTTTTTTCATTGCATCTAATTATTAATGATATTGTTATGAAAAAGTTTTAAAGAAGAGTTATAATCATTAAACAAAAAAGAGTTTCATTTTTTAAATAATAGTGTTACAATTTTAGAAACTTGTTTTTATCCTAAAATCACTCTTCTGAAAATAAATCTATATCAAATATACAAACTTAAATAAATCACAACCAGTC
Organism: Bacteroidales bacterium; assembly: GCA_017882305.1. Classification (GTDB taxonomy): domain Bacteria; phylum Bacteroidota; class Bacteroidia; order Bacteroidales; family VadinHA17; genus LD21. The sequence goes on from JADGPU010000168.1 coordinate 3,010, forward strand.
TGCAAGGTACATTCTTATTATAATAAATCCCTTATTTGTGATTTGCTTTTTAATTGAAAATATTATGATTTCTCTTAATAATCTATGCAACATAAATAATAATTGGAAAATAGTTCTGAAAAATTTGCATTTATAATAAATAATATTTTATATTTGCAATATATAAACAACTTATATATTATATTATGATACCAACAGACCTGATCAAAGGATCTTTAAAGACAATAGTTCTGAAACTATTGAAAGAGAATGGCCGTATGTATGGCTACGAGATTACCCGAAAAGTGGAAGAGCTCACAGATGGTAAGATAAAACTAACCTACGGTGCTCTTTATCCTGTGTTACATAAGCTTGAAAGTGAAGGAGTACTTTTTACCGAATCGGAGAATTTCAATAACCGTATTCGTATTTACTACCTTTTGACCACCCATGGCCATTCCGTTGTTGCAGAAAAGATAAAAGAGCTGAATGAGTTTATTGAATCTCTTCAGCGTATTGTTGATACCAAACCAGGATTAAGTTATGCCTGAACTCAGTCTGCATCATATCGATCAGATAAGTCGCGACATCAACAGACAGGAGATCACATTTTCGCATCTCCTCGAAGATCTGATAGATCATGTCTGCTGTGATGTGGAGAATGAAATGCAGAACGGATTAGACTTTACAGATGCATATCACAGGGTTAAGCAAAAAATGGGATCACGAAGACTTAAAGAGATCCAGGAAGAAACTCTCTATGCTGTTGACACTAAATACCGATATATGAAAAACACAATGAAAATTTCAGGCGTTGCAGGCACAATCATGTTTGGCTTTGCAGCATTGTTCAAAATTCAGCATTGGCCTGGTGCAGGAATCATGATGACCCTTGGTGCTCTTATCCTGGCATTTGTTTTCCTGCCCTCAGCCCTCAGTGTCCTCTGGAAAGAGACTCACAATAGAAAGAGGCTATTCCTGTTCATCTCAGCTTTTTTTGCCGGGATGCTGTTAATTTTAGGAACTCTCTTTAAAATTCAGCACTGGCCGATGGCAGGATCAATTTTAACCCTGGCTGCAGTATCCGGTATTCTGTTTTTTATCCCGGCACTGGTTCAGAGCAGATTGTCAGATCAGGGAAACAAGGCAAAAAGTAAGGCTTACATACTGGGAGCAACCGGCATAGCACTCTTTTTTGCAGGTATGCTGTTTAAGATGCAGCACTGGCCCCTTGCAACCATATTTATAATTATCGGGATAATACTTTTATGCTTTATTGCATTCCCGATGTATACCCGGCTTACCTGGAAGGAGGAAAGTCATATTAGTCCAAAGTTCATTTTCCTGGTTATTGCATTTCTATTAATTATAGTCCCCGGAGCCATGTTAACACTGAGCCTGCAGCAATCATACCAGGAATTTTACTATCCTAATAATGATAAGCAGAATGCATTATGTGATTACTTATTCAGGAAAAACAGTTCTCTAATCAGCAGGTATAAAGACTCCTCAAACTATCATGAGATGGAACAGCTGCATTCAAAAACTACCGGAATTCTTACAATTATAAGCAATATCCAGAAGAAG
>JADGPU010000089.1 GCA_017882305.1 Bacteroidales bacterium
AAGAGGTCGCTTTCGAACATGCATAAGCGAGTGTTTTCCATGGAGAACTACTTGACCCGTTATTCGAATCACTGCCTGAAGGATCAATATAATATGTGGTCGCTCCAACCACTGAACTCAGGAATAAAAGTATTATAATTAATGTATTTTTCATATGTAAATGTATTTGACAAATAATTAAAAAAAAATGACTAACACAGATTTTTAAACGTCATACATGTCATTTTATTACACTAATTAATATTTTTTTTTTTTTTAAACAATATAATTTTCAGCTGCTCGTTTTGAAATAAATGTTCACCAATTAAAGGAAAAGTTGTCTGCCTTAAGATGTATCTGATTAAAGAACTAATTATAAAACCGTTATATCAATTGTCCGATTGTAGAGATAAAACCGTATGGATTTACTATGAGTAACTGATTTTAAAAAATAAATGCTATGAAAAGTAAAATAATTAATTACTGCCTGCTCTTTGTAGTCTTTGTGGTGCTATTACTTTCCTGTAAAAAGGAAGATCTGTCAGATGTCGGGAATCGCGGGAATACTGTTGCCCCTGCACTGAGTAAGATTCTGGTTAATAATCAGTCTGCATATGAATATATATATAGTGACTCAAATCTGATAAGCGAAGAAAAAAGCACATATGATTTTAAGTTAAACCATTATAATGCTAAGGGACAGTTAGCAAGTATCGAATATTATGGAAATGACGATATTTTTAGCAGTGATGCCACGGTTTCTGCGACTGCCGTAAACAGTATAGCATTGGTTACTCTTGAAACAGGAAAAAAAGGAGGTACCATCATCTATGAATATAACAATAATTCGCAGTTAATTAAAACCACATATACTTTGCCTTCATTAGCCAGCTCTGAATATTCGGAATTCACCTATGATGCTAACAGCAGAATAAGCAAACAGACAATGTACTGGGTCAATGTGGCTACTGGCTATATTGATTATTCGTACGACGGGAAAGGAAATCTGATTAATGAGATGTTATATAATCTGCCAACATCGGGAGTTGCTGAACTGATCACAACTACAAGCTATAATTTTGATAATAAACAAAACCCTTATAAATTGTTTAGAAGATTGATGATACCAGGAATTAATACAAACCAGAATAATATAATTAAAGAAACTTACACTATTCATTTAATACCTGCTCAGGGATCTGATAAAGTTCAGATTACCGAAACCACATATCAGTACAATGCAATGGGATATCCTGTAAGCAGCAGTGGTAATGTTTCTTATGTTTATCAATGATTTCTATCTTCCTGTTGGCACAAAAAGAGTTGGTATGTACGATTCATACAAAACAGTATTAAAATTGTGCAGAGTAGATTATTAAGGTAAACTATCACCTGAAAATACGTACTTTTATACTCTAAAAACAGAAGAGGGTATCTCTGCAGGTGGTTATATTGTAGTCAGACAATAAAATATTTCTTTCAATATCTCAAAATGATTTTTTTATGCTTCTGATGTAAAACGACATGCAGATTATCTGTTTTTAAAGCTTATTAACTCAAATCAAAAGATAGATGAATTTCGTAGATTATTATAAATTATTGGGTATTGATAAGACAGCAACACCCAAAGACATAAAAAATGCATACCGTAAGTTAGCGAGAAAATATCACCCCGATCTGAATCCGAATGATAAAGACGCAAAAAGGAATTTCCAGCAAATCAATGAAGCTAATGAAGTACTGAGCGATCCGGAAAAAAGAAAAAAATATGACCAGTACGGAAAGGATTGGCAGCACTCTGAACAGTTTGAAAAACAAAAACAGTATCAGCAACAATCTCCATATTCCGGTGGAACAAGATATGCCGCGTCACAGTCCGAAGGAGACTTTTCTGATTTCTTTGAATCTATGTTTGGAGGATCAACAGGAGCAGGTCGCGGAAGGCAGGTAAAATTCAGAGGAGAAGATTATACTGCAGAATTACAGCTTGAAATCCTCGATGCTTATAAAACCCACAAACAAACATTAACTGTTAATGGAAAGAAAATCAGAATAACTATCCCGGCCGGAATTGAAAATGGTCAGACAATAAAAATAGCCGGTCATGGTGGTAAAGGGATAAACGGAGGTCCGGATGGCGATTTGTATATTACGTTTTCTATATCTAACCACCCAAATTTTAAACGAGCAGGAAATGATTTATTTACTACAGTGGATTTGGATTTATACAGAGCAGTTTTGGGTGGAGAAATAACAATAGAGACATTAAATGGGAAAGTAAAACTTAAAGTAAAACCCGAAACTCAGAATGGCAGTAAAGTGAAGTTGAAAGATAAAGGATTTCCTGTTTATAAAAATGAAGGTCAATATGGAGATTTATATGTGACTTATTCTATTAAAATTCCGACAAATTTAACGGAAAAGCAACGAAAATTATTTAATCAACTGTCTGAATTATAAATTAATAAAGAGAACAATGGAAACAGAATATTTGATTGCTATAGATGAGTTTTGTGCCAGTCATAATATTGAGATCTCATTTATCAGTTCCCTTCAGCAAAGCGGATTGATTGAGATTACCACTATAAAAGAATCAGACTTTATTGAAGCGGACCAACTTCAACAGTTAGAGAAATTTGTACGTTTATATTATGAGTTGGATATAAACCTTGAAGGCATTGAGACTATAAATTATTTATTACAACGAATAGGTTCAATGCAAGATGAAATAACTACACTCAGAAATAAACTCCGTATTTATGAAACAGGATTCTAAGTACCAATTATCAATATTCCGGATATCTTCATAAAAAGTTACAAAACGGGAATACTCACCATATCTTAACTCTCAGACTATCGGGAACCCATAAGGCATCACCTTGTTTTACTCCGAATGCTTCATAGAATTCGGGCATATTTGATAATGGCCCATTGACACGGAATTTAGCAGGTGAATGTTCGTTACTTTTAACCTGACTGGCTACAGTTTCAGAACGCTCATTAATCATCCATGCAAGCGCATATCCCAGGAAGAAACGTTGTGCAGGATTCAATCCTGCAATAATGGTGTTGCTTTTAAACTGATCAGTTTTCTTAAAAGCTTCATAAGCCATGATGGTACCACCAAGATCTGCAATGTTTTCGCCTTGTGTAAGTTCACCATTAATATGGAGACTATCAACTGCTATATATTTATTGAACTGTTTAACGATCATTTTCGTCCTGGTATAGAACTTAACACTATCATCCGGCGTCCACCAGTTTTGAAGATTACCAAGAGGGTTGTACTTGCTGCCCTGATCGTCAAAACCATGCGTGATTTCATGTCCGAAAGTGGAACCACCTATAATGGAATAGAGAAGTGCGTCATCAGCCATTTTACCTTCATAACCCGGAACGATAATATTACAACCGGGAATACATATCTCATTGTTGGAAGGATTATAATATGCATCGTATGTTTGCGGTTCCATTCCCCATTCTGTACGATCAACGGGCTTCCCATATTTAGAAATCATATAATTGACTTCCCATTTATTGGCATTCATCACATTTTTTAAGTACGATGTGCGGTCGATTTGCATTGCGCTTAAATCTTTCCATTTGTCAGGATAACCGACTTTCATAATCACTGAAGCAAGTTTATTCAATGCTTTTTCTTTTGTAGTACTGCTCATCCAGTCGAGAGCTTTTATTCGTTCAGCAAAAATAGTTTTGATGACATTCCCGATCTCAATCAGCTTTTCTTTGGTTCCCTTAGGCAAATATTCATCTACATAAACCTGACCTATGAGTTCTCCAAGTGAACCATCGGTTTGCTGGGCCACGCGTTTCCATCTTGGCTTGGGCTCTTTGACTCCTCTAAGGATAGTTGAATAAAAGTTAAAAAATTCAAGATATGTTTTATCATCCATGGAACCTGAAAGATTTCTAAAAAGATGATATTTCAGATAATTTTTCCAGTCAGCAATAGTATATGATTTGAGGTAACCGTTAAGAGATTTTACGAATTCCGGCTGACCGACAATAACGCTATCCACATTATGAAGACCTATGCCATCCATAAAAATTTTCCAGTCAATGTCAGGAGTGGATTCAGTAAGTTGTTTAAAAGTCAGCTTGTTGTAATTCAACCATGGATCGCGTGTATCTTCACGTTTCCGCGAAGTTTTGGCAATCGCTGTTTCAAGTTTCATGAGTCCCTGAGCAGCAGTTTTGGCTTTGTCAGCGCTGTAACCAATGATAATAAATGTATTTTCAAGATGAGAGATAAATTTCTGACGGATAGAAATAGCACGGGAATCGGTATCGAAATAGAAATTACGATCGGGTAGACTTAACCCTCCCTGCAAAATAATGACAGCGGTCTTGCTGCTTATCTTGTCATCCTGTCTGACATAAAGTCCGAACAAAGGGGAACCGGCTACAGTATGAATGTATGATGCAATTTTTATAATGCCATAGATATCTTTTATTGCATCGATCATGTCGAAATCGCTTTTTAAATCACTGATACCTTTTTTATTAAGTGTTACACTATCCATACCCGTAAAGAAGAAATCTCCGATTTTTTGCTTGTTGCTTCCTTTAATAGCATCTTTGATTGTTGCTGAAGATTCGCAAACATGACGAATCTGTGAATTGATTGTATCCTGTATCATTTGCCAGAGACCATTGCTCTGTTCGCTGGCGGGAATTGGATTTTGCCTGAACCATTTACCGTTGGCAAAAAGGAAGAAATCATCTCCGGCTTTAATGGTCGAATCAATATGTGAAACAAGAGCGTCAGTTATTTGTTCTTTTTTTGATTGTTGGCATGATGAAATTGCTATGATCGAAACAATTAGAATCATCGAAAGAGAAAAATATTTTTTCATGGTTTAGGATTTTGGAATTCTGATTCAAATGTAGAAATTAAAAAATAAAATATAATTAATATTTCAGACAGACTTTTAGACTTGAGTTTCTCAAGGAGGCCTTTATATCGAATCAATCGCTTTTCTCAGAACAGAAGCTGAGTGTGACATAGATTTAAGTTCTTCTGAAGACAAGGGACTCTCAATAATCCTGGTTACTCCACTATCAGATACTACGCACGGTACACTTAGACATATGTCTTTAATACCAAAATCAGATTCTACCAGCGTTGAGACAGAAAGTATACTATTCTGACTACGGAGTATGGCTCCAGTGATCCTTACAAGAGCCAGTCCTACAGCAAACTGAGTTGAACCCTTATAATTTATAATATGATATGCCGAGTCGCGTACCTGTTGTTCGATAAGCTGTCGTTGAATTTTCCAGTCGGAGCACTTGCCGCAAACCGGACAATATTCGTCTATATTAATACCGGCGACATTCGTCATCGACCATGCTGCAAACTCACTGTCACCATGCTCACCAAGAATATAGGCATGAACATTATGTACGTCTACCCCACAGTGTTTACTAAGAAGATGCCGGAATCTGGAGCTATCCAGAACGGTACCGGACCCGATTACCCGGCCTTTTTCCCATCCTGATCGTTTAAGAGCTACATACGTCAGAACATCAACGGGATTACTGACAATGAGCATTATTCCTCTGCATCCCGATTTAGCTACGTCCTCTGCAATGCTGCCGATTATAGCAGCATTTTTTTTAATGAGCTGAAGTCGCGTCTCCCCCGGTTTCTGAGCTGCGCCCGCAGTAATAATAACAACCTGCGCATCTGCACAGTCCTCAATAGTCCCGGAACGGATGGCTACTGTAGGAAAAAAAGTCTGACCATGTACAAGATCAAGTACCTGACCTTTCATTAGATCTTCATTCTTGTCTGTCAATACAATTTCATCAGCAAGACCACTTTGTGCAAGGGCATATGAAAATGTTGCTCCAACTGATCCTGCACCGACAACTACAACCTTCCTCTGCTGCATTGAATATATTATCTTTTTCATGGCTTAATTTATATATTTCAAAGAAACAATTTATTTTTGTCAATGTTGCTCTGGTAGAGTCATGCTGCGGACGTTAATGAAATGATAAACGAAAGAACTCAAATAATAATCAGGCTTGTTTCAACACATTTGATATTAATTCCTGTTTTGATATTAATCTCTTTGTTCATAAATCGGGATGCATATCTGCTTCTCTCAATCAGTCAATCTCTTATTGTAATTCTGTTTCTGACTGGTTACTGGGAATTTTTCGGTTTGCTTTTCAGAGCTATTTATTCTATTTCCATGGAATTCATGCTAGTGTTTGTCACAGGATGGAAAATTTTCACAAAAATCAATTCAGACAGAAACCTTGTTCTGATCGCTATTCTTATCATAATACAAGTATATCTTCTTATTGAGTTGATCAAAATGTTTGTAGTAATATTCAGAAATGAGAATAACAATTTTGAAATTAGATTCCCTTTCCAACAAGGTAAATATATTATTACAGGCGGAGGCAATTCTAAAGTAAGCCGGATGATGAACTCTCACTTCTATTCTCCGATCCATAAAAAGAATAAAACTAATTATTCAATGCTTTTTGCAACTGATATTGTACGGATTGATAGTACGCGAAGAAGGTTTTTACCGGCACATAATGAAGATTATTCTATTTTCGGGGAAGAAGTTTTTAGTCCAATGAGAGGAATTATTGTAAAAACAGAAAACAATATTGACGAATGGAAAGGGTTAGGAGCCTCAATTCAATTCAATAAGAAAAATCTTTTCAAAAACAGAATAATTGATGTAACGTGAAGATGGGGCAAAGAAATATAAACAGTTACAGGATACTCAAGACTGCCACTATCAATCCTGCAAAATCGCTTAAATATGAGTAGACTGCATATTCAATTTCTTTTGTCAATGTAAGAATACTTAAACCTCAGGATGACCATTTTGATGCTGATGAATATGTTTTACAATAAAAGCAGCATCTCTTCCGACTCCACCAACAAGACCTGAGGTCAGACCATACTGAAACAACATTCCTATGAAGTACATCCCTTTGATCTCAGTTGAAACACCCCTTTTCGTCAAAGGCCATCCATTCTTTTCATCAGTTACTTTTAAGTCAATCCATGAAAAATCGGGTTTGAAGCCGGTTGCCCATACGATTGAAGAAACAGTAACTACCCGTCCATTTTCCAATTTAGGTTGTCCGGTTTCAACTCCGGACACACGAGGAACTTGTTCAACACCGGCAGCAATAAGATCTTTAACTGATACATTTACCAGTGGTCCTCCTCCTTTTAAAATGCTTTTTTTAGCTTTACGTCCTATGGGTGTCCTTACTGTAAGAACATTGCTGGCAAACCACCAATAAAGTCTTCCTGCATAACGAAGGATTGGATCAGGAATATGAAACGTAGGATGGCCTGAAATAAGGGTATGTCTGCTTCCTGCAAGTTCAATGGCTATTTCAACTCCTGAGGTTCCTGCCCCTACTACAAGAACGCTGCCAGAGGGTAATGAATCAGGATTAAGATATTGTGAAGAATGAATTTGATGAACATTTTTATTCAAATCATTAGCGAATTCAGGGATACGTGGCAGTGGATTAGTTCCTGTAGCAACTATAACATGAACACATTTCAGGATTCCTTTAGTTGTGGTTATTTCAAATCCTGATTGTTTTTTGGAAAGATGATTTACTTTCTCACCCAAACGGACAGGTAATTTAAATTTTTCTGCATATTTTTCAAGATAATCCGCCATCTCATCTTTTGAAGGCATGATACCTCTCGATGCAGGAAAAGCGAATCCGGGCAATCTATCATATTGCGATGGGGTAAATAAACGGAGCGAATCCCATCGTTTTCGCCAGGAATCTCCAACATTCTTAGCAGAGTCTATAATTACGAAATCCTCACCTGCTTTTAAAAGGTGATACCCTGCAGCTAAACCCGCCTGCCCGGCACCAATAATGATTGTACTCCAATTCATTTTTCCATTTACATCTACCATTTTCATGTTTTACATAAATTAATACTCCAGCGCAGTTTAAAATAGTATAGTTATACTATTATCAAATTAATTATTAAGTATTTAACATTTGAATAATGCAAATGTTCATGGGAAAACCTGCGGGATTTTTCAGAATTATTTGAACTTCTTAATTGAGAGGACGATTATGCAACTCCGTTACAATGCTGAAAATGTAATCCGGTTTCTTTCGCCCGGGCATAGGAAATGTATGGTTGAAGTGGAATAGGATTGTCATTCATTTTTATGGCTTTTATTTTCAATACGGGAAAGTATGAAAAGAGTCTGAATATACTTTTCTGTTAAATGGATTCTACAGTCTTGGATCTGCTTTAATGACCTCATTTGATATGAAATAGTTTTCAGTTTCAGGTTTTACAGCGCTTGTGGTTTGGAATTTATTAGTTTTCATCATAGATTTATCAAAAAATTAAAAAATATTAAACTGATCAAAAGATGATAAGCAGATTGAATCTGTCCAACTCAATTCTTAAAAATTAAAGATGACCTTATATGAAGAAGAATTATATTTCCAGGCGTAAATTCATTTGTTCTGCAACCGTTGCTGCGATAGGATCCACATTTCTTGATATAAAAAATGTCTATGGCAATAGTATTGAAACGAAAAACAGTAAAGATCTTGTGAGTATTGTCAGGGTAAAAGATGGCAATATTGCAAAAGCTGTTGAAGAAGCAATAGATTTAATAGGAGGGATAAAAACCTTAACCAAGGGGAAAAACAGTATTTTACTCAAACCGAATCTTGTCGCTCCTGATCCGAAATGTACAACTAAACCTGATGTTATAAAGGCAATTGCACTACTTATGCAAAAGTCGGGAAAAGAAGTAATGATCGGGGAGGCTTCAGCAGCTGCCGATTCATTCAATGTGATCGGGAATGAAACCTATAGAACAAAAAAGAAAGATATTCTTGACAGGATGCAAAAACATGTGTTTGACACACTCGGTTACACAGAAATGGCAAAATCATTAAATATTCCTTTAATAAATTTACATTCGGGTGACATCATCGAGATACCTTTAAGCGGAGGATTTGCTGCAAAATCACTTAAAATTCATAAAGTGCTTTCAGATGTCGACTTGGTTTGCTCAGTTCCGATGATGAAAACTCATGCACTGGCAACAGTGACACTTGCTATGAAAAACCTGATAGGTCTTTATCCGGGTACGGAATATTATTCTGTAAGATCATGGTTGCATGACAGAGCGGCAGAAAGAGGTTCTAAAGGAGTTGCATATGAAGTAATAGACATGAATCGGGCTGTCAAAACAGGGCTTTCAGTTATTGATGCAACAAGTGCCATGGAGGGAAATGGACCATTCGATGGTACACTGGTTGATATGGGATTGATAATTGCCGGGACTTCTCCACTTGCAGCCGATATGGTTGGAGCAACTCTAATGGGTTTTGAAATAAATGAGATTCCTGCTTTTAATCTGGCACACGATGCAGGCATGATACCCGGGAACTTATCCGATATAGAAATTCGTGGTTTGTCCATCGAACAGAACAAAAGGAATTTTATTAAACCAAAGATTTCAAAATGGACGGATATCAATAAATTCTGGGGTATCAAAGAGTTGTAAAAACGACTGCTTAAGGAATAAATGCTTAAAAGAGACATGCAGCTAAAGTATTCTCTGGTTATCGCTCTGATTATTTGCTCTTGCGTGGGTTAAAATAATTTTTTAATTTTATTCCACGATTCTGCAAACCTTAAAATTATTATTATGAAAAACACGATGCTTGCTGTATTAGTTAGTACAACCATCTTTGCATTTTCCGGATGTGCTCCTGTGCAAATCTATTCAAACAAGGGTTTGACTGAAAAAACTGGATTGAAATATTATACAGTAAAACCATTCTTGCATGTTGAGAGAGATTCTGAAACTAACAGGATTGTCAAAACTACAATAATTTACCTGCCCGATCTCGCAAATCCCCAGTATATGGTGATACGTGACGGGTTGAATTCAAGAAAAGTAAATCTGAAATTCACAAATGGTTCTATTGATACTTTCGGATATACATCCACCGGAAAAGTCGGAGAGTCTGTCGATGCATTGGCAGCAATGATCTCAAAAAGTACTGATGCTTTGACAGATCTGAATACAATTAAAAGTTTGCAGGCAGCAAAAGCATCCTCCAGTACAGTGGAATTGTATGAAATTATATTTGGAGCAGATAAAACAACACTCCGGGAAGTGACAACAGGTAAAGAGTGATACTGAATACTCAAAATGTCCTGGTGTCCTGGAGTCTTGAAATCTTTTAGTCTGCTCAGCCTCTTACATTCCAATGTAATAAATAGTACCTTTGTATGTTAGTACTAATAAAACATAACAATGAAAAAAATAGTTTTAAGCCAACTTTTATCAGAATTTGCTAAAAGTAGAATATTTAGAAAATACATTTTCGTTTTTACTTTGGGATTTTTTAGTCTGGGAGCAATAGCTAATCCCATTCTTGCATCAAAAAAACAAATAGGGATGTTTAAAAACTCTAAAACCTGTGTTGTGATGGAAGATGGTGTAAATTTTTACAACGCCCCTGTTAAAGACGCAGTTCAGAAATACTGGAAAGCTACTGAATATGAGTTTATCGACCAGAAAGAGTTTGAAAAACGGCGTACTGACACGAAGTATTCTTTTATAGTCGTTATGGATGGTGCATACGATAAAGACCCCGGTGGTGTTAGTTACAGTTATATGAGTCTGGTACTGGGAGATGCATCAGGCAATCTGACAAAAATGCCGGAATTCTGCAGCATACCTCTTTCATATTCCGGCGATCTGGATGCTGATTATGAATATGTAATATCTGCAGTTGTTAAATTCATGCAGATACATGTAAAAAATCTTGAGAAAGATCGTTTACCCATTTCAATAAACGGGTTGAGATACTACAATAAAACAGGATTCAAAGACAAGGTCTTGTTATTAAACAAAGACAAAATGGCCTCAAATGCTGATTCCCCTGAAAAAATTAAAGCTGCATACCCATATAATTTTAAACTGCTTACTATTACCCAGATACAAGAGGAGCTCACCACCAGTCCTGCCAATAAATTATTCCATTTTCATGTTGGTCAACCCAAGGAAGGCGGAGCAGGAAAATGTTTCGAGATGTTATTTGATACTGAAGGCAATCTCTACTATTATAACTTCAGGAAGATCACAAATGATAATGCTGATGGTTTTAATCTGAATGATTTTAATAATATCCGGTAACCAGATTCACATTGCAAAGTACTGATTAGCTGCAAATGATTACGGCATCAAATCTCAGTATCCAGTTCGGGAAACGCATTTTATTTCAGGATGTCAATCTCATTTTTACCCCGGGCAACTGCTACGGAATTATAGGTGCGAATGGAGCAGGGAAATCGACGTTTTTAAAAATGCTTTACGGAGGAGTAGACTACCACACCGGTTCAGTTTCTTTTGGTCAGGGAGAACGGTTGTCTGTTCTGAAACAGGATCATTTTGAATTTGACGAATGCGTTGTCCTTGATACAGTTATGATGGGACATATCAGGCTCTGGAGTACTATGAAGGAAAAAGAACTCCTTTATATGAAAACTGATTTTTCAGATCTTGATGGAATAAGAGCTTCAGAACTTGAAGAAAAATTCACAGAGATGAATGGATGGAATGCGGAGAGTAATGCATCGAGTTTGTTGAGTGGTTTGGGAATTAAAGAGGAACATCATCACAAACTTTTAAAGGAGCTTTCAGGAAAAGAAAAGGTGAAAGTGCTGCTGGCTCAGGCCCTGTTTGGGAAACCTGATAATCTATTACTTGATGAACCTACCAATGACCTTGATCTTGATACAGTGAACTGGCTTGAAAACTGGTTGTCCGAATTTGAGAATACAGTATTGGTAGTATCCCATGACAGGCATTTTTTAGATTCTATTTGTACTCATATAATCGATATTGACTTTAGCAGAGTGCAGCAATTTTCAGGCAATTACAGTTTCTGGTATGAGTCGAGTCAATTGGCTCTAAGACAGCAACTTGCCCAGAATAAAAAAGCTGAGGAAAAGAAAAAGGAACTGCAGGAGTTTATTGCCAGGTTCAGGGCGAATGTAAAGAAATCAAAACAAACAACGAGCAGGAAAAAAATGATAGAAAAGCTTAATATTGAAGAAATTAAGCCCTCTACCCGAAAATATCCGGGAATTATTTTCACTCCCGGACGAGAGCCCGGGAATAAAATTCTGACAGTGAAGGGTCTGACCAGGAGTGCTGAGGGCAAAACACTTTTTAAGGACCTGAACTTTACCGTAAATAAAAATGACAAAATAGTTTTTCTGTCGAGGGATTCCCGTGCCATGACAACTCTTTTTGAAATTCTTAAGGGTCATGAAAAGCCCGATCACGGATCATTTGAATGGGGTCAGACCATTATAAAAGCCTATCTCCCCCTGGAGAATGAGGAGTTTTTTAAAAAGGATTTAAATCTGATAGACTGGTTGTCGCAATATTCTGAAGATACAAGTGAATTGTACCTTAGAGGGTTTCTTGGAAAAATGCTCTTTTCCGGAGAGGACATTTATAAGAAGGTAAATGTTATTTCAGGCGGGGAAAGGGTAAGGTGTATGATTGCACGCATGATGATCCGTAACGCGAATGTTATGCTGCTTGATACTCCTACTAATCATCTCGACCTTGAATCAATCCAGGCATTTAATAATACTCTGATCAGGTTTAAGGGAAATATTCTGATGTCCTCTCACGATCATGCGTTCATTCAGACTGTTTGTAACCGGGTCATTGAAATAGCGCCCAAAGGGATGATTGACAAACAGATGGAGTATGATGACTACATATCAGATGAAAAACTGATAGAAAAGAGAAAGAGTTTATATTAAGGAAGTACGAAATGCTTGAATTGTTTGCGGACTTCCTGTTTATTGTAAATATTAAAACTACTTGCAGGCAAGTTTCAGTTTTATTGTAGTCTTCGTGGTTCCTGCCAGGTTTCCATTTCTTTGATTACTCTTTCCTCCATAGTCTCCCGACCTGTTGCCATTCATTCCACCGCCACGCATTCCACCACCACGCATTCCGCCACCGCCCATTCCACCACCACGCATTCCGCCACCACCACTCATTCCTCCACCCCGCATTCCACCACCTCTCATTCCACCACCGTTGTTCGAACTGTTATTTGAATTGGGAACCGGGTTAACTTTAATCTGAAAGTTAAATACTGTGCTAGAATCAGATGGTGTCAGCTCGTCTTTGTAAAATGTTGAAAATGGAATTACAGCTTCATAATTCATAATACCACTCGCATCAAAATTTATTGCTGCTGAAATGCCTGTTTTGTTTGGAACTGTCAAAGAAATGATTTTCCCCAAATGTGGTTTAAATCCAACCAGTTGCATTTCTGTTGCTTCTGCAAGGAGTTTTAATTTAAAAGCTGAACGGTCGGGTCTTTCAATGGAACCCTCTTTAGTTTGCGTATTATTTGGTTTTAACTCCGTGACTGATATATTGCCAATTGGATATTTAAAACCGACAGCAAAGGATTTTTTACCAAGAGTATCTATTCTGAATTCAAGACCTGATCGCAATATTTTTGTTTGCAGAAATTCATAAGAAATGCTGCAAACAAAATAGAGGTTATAATGATCGTTTGAAATATTGTAACTGATTCCGGTTTCCTGGTCATAAAATCTTAATGGATTTGACCATTCAGATATTTTGCCATCTATGGTGACTCTTTTGTTTTGCCAGTTGGATGAATCATATATTTTGTTTGTGCATGAAATAAAAAAACAGATTATAAAAAAGAGAGGAATAATTTTTTTCATTTCAATTATTTTAAGTTTTTATATAAACTCCTGACATTTTGGAAATGTCATGTTTGGTGTTTGAATAGACAATTACTTTATTATAATTATTCCCACAAATGCGAATTCTTTTATTCGTATGCGCATTATATAAATTCACCTTTGTCAAATTAGGTTAAGGCCATTCAGATATGGGAACTTCAAAGAAAAAAATCAAATTGGGTGTGATATATAATGAAATCAGAAAATTTATGATACTTTTGCGCTTCGATATTCGGGGTGTAGCGCAGCCCGGTCCCGATAAATC
>JADGPU010000090.1 GCA_017882305.1 Bacteroidales bacterium
CCGTTTATCTTTTCCTGCAGACACGGAGTAAAAGAAAAGAATTCTGTTGTACCGGTCTTCTCTACCTATAAATCAGACACTACAAAGAACCATGATCTGACACCTAAGAATGAGATCTTTTATGGAATCCTTACTCCTGTTGAAATATGTACAATCTTTGACAGACTTGGTATCACATACAATAATGCCACATTAAATCCGATCTCAAACAGGGACCAGTACCTTAGCAGCTCAAAAGCGTCTATCAACACCGGGGTGTATGGAGTTGATTTCGGATATCTTAAGGTATTCGGCATTGGTCAGCAGTTGATCGACTATATGGTGACCATCCGCGAAATGAGCAATAAGCTTGGGATTCCTGACAGTTACCTTACCGAACCAATCAAGAGGGTGCAGAGCGATATTTCAGAACCTGATACAATTATGTTCCTTATGGATTATGCTTACACCAGAATGGAGGCTCATCTGCGTGAAGGAGGGAGAGAGAGTACAGCCGGTCTTATGGTAATGGGAGGATGGGTCGAAGCGATGTTTATTGCAACACAGCTCGTTTATAAGCCTGAAAACCCGGATCCTGAAGTAATACAGAGAATCGCCCAGCAGAAATATACCCTGACCAGCCTGCTCAGTTTCCTGAAAAACTATTATGACGACCCTGTTGTTGTCTACTATTCGAAAAAACTAAAGTATCTGAAAAATTATTTTGATTCTTTCGATATCTATTTCAAAAAAGGTGATCTTGAAATTGATACTTTAAGACAAGTCTTCCGTTCAACCGGAAGCGAGATGACTGTTACTGTCGAAACGCTGAATAAGATACGCGATTATATCAGTAAGCTTCGAACGGAGATGGTTACTCCCTGATTCTGAGATCCAACTATTTGTTAGACCCCCTTTTTATTCCCCTTAAGAGGGAAAAAAACCCACCTTATTATGAAAAACTTCGATCCCGAAGAATGGTTCCCGATAGTCGATGAAGATGGGAACACAATCGGCAAAGCCCTGCGCAGTGTCTGCCATGACGGAAAAAGCATGCTTCTTCATCCTGTCATTCATCTTCACCTTTTTAATACCAGAGGCGAATTATTTTTACAGAAAAGAGCAAAAACAAAAGATATCCATCCGGGAAAATGGGATACATCTGTTGGCGGTCATATCAGTCCGGGTGAAACCCCAAATGAGGCACTCATGAGGGAAGCCGGAGAGGAGATTGGATTGAATAATCTAGTACCTGTATTTTTAGGGAAATATATCTGGGAATCTCCCCGCGAGAGGGAACTGGTTAATTCCTATTCATCGATTTCTGATAAGTTCCCGGTAATAAATAAAGATGAAATTGATGAAGGAAGGTTCTGGGAGCTGAAAGAAATAAGGGAGAATTTGGGAAATGATGTATTTACTCCGAATTTCGAGCATGAATTTAAGATGATGTTCTCGTGATTTTGTATGATTTTTATCATTTAACTTTGCACAATAAATACCCTGAATTTGAGTATATTTCCTGTTAATTAAATTGTCAACTTGCCGAATATGTATGAAGCCTGATAAAATATATCTGTCTCTTACCTTATTAATACTCCTGACTGTCTTTTCCTGGGTGACCTCGTGCACTCATACTGCAAATATTGCTAATATGCCTGAGGTCTGTTTTACCGGTGATGTCCTGCCAATCTTCATAAATAATTGTGCTATTTCCGGCTGCCATGACGGAGGAGGGAGAGAATCACGTATGGCATTGAATAGCTATGACAATATTATCCGTGATATTACTCCCGGCAACCCTGATGGCAGCAGGTTGTACCAGACAATTATAGCAAAATGGGGAAACCGGATGCCTCCCAATCAGCCTCTTTCCCTGGAAAACAGAATAAAAATAAGAGTCTGGATTGAACAGGGAGCAACATTGACTATCTGTACAGATACCACAGGTACGGGAGGGACAGGGGGAACCGGTGGCAATAGTTATATTGCACGTGCCTGCTTCACCCGCGACATATTGCCCGTGATTACATCGCGTTGTGCTTCTACCGGATGCCATGATGCAACTTCACATAAAGAAGGGTACATATATACAACTTATACTAATATCAGGCAGTCTGTTTCGCCGGGAAATCCCTCGTCGAGCAGATTATACACAGTTATTAAATCTTCCGGAGGTGAATCAAAAATGCCTCCTTCAAGCAGTCCTCAGTTATCAGTCGCAGAAATCGATTCAATAGGTAAATGGATAAGTTATGGAGCCCTTAATGAGAATTGCGGAGAGGTATGCGACACCATAAATCCGGTTACTTTTTCAGGAACCATCTGGCCAATAATTCAAACTTCATGTATAGGATGCCATAGCGGAACTTCACCATCAGGCAACATCTTGCTTGCATCTTATAATAATGTGGCAACTGTCGCGTCCAGTGGCACACTTATGAACTCCCTCAAAGGGACAGGTGTTCCTCAGATGCCTGTCGGCAGTTCTTTCTCAACCTGCAGAATAAGACAATTTGAAATATGGGTTAATAACGGATCTTTAAACAATTAGTAACTTACTTATAATGAAGCGATTTTTTATTTCAATATTAACTATAGCCATATTCTTATTGTTTTTCGTCTCATGTTATTACGATAATGAAGAGGCATTATATCCGACGCTTAGTAATGCGTGCGATACCACCAATGTCATCTACAGTGGAACCATTGCTCCGATTCTCAGCAACAATTGTTATTCGTGTCACTCAAATGCAAATGCAACTTTCGGAGGGGGAATCCATCTTCAGTCGATTGCCGATGTAATAACTAATTCCCCGAAGATTGTAGTATCAATCAAACAAACCGGATCGAAGCCAATGCCTCCGGGCGGAAAGCTAAACAGCTGTTCAATTACACAATTTGACATATGGGTAAGAAACGGAATGCCCAATAATTAAATTAGCATAATAACATTTATAATATGAGACGATTATCCCTTATCTTTCTACTATCCCTGATTACATTTGGGATTTTTGCTCAGGATGACCTGATGAATATTCTTGATAAGAACTCTACTCCTGAAATAAACTACACAACAGCTACCTTTAAATCGACCCGTGTACTGAACGGCCATTCAATTGAGAGAATGGTTCCGGGACAACTTGATGTAAGAATTTCACACCGGTTCGGAACACTTAATTCCGGGGGGTATAACTTTTTCGGCCTTGACCAGTCGAATACACATTTAAGCATGGAGTACGGGATCTTTAAATGGCTGATGATCGGTGTCGGCAGAGGATCTTTTGAAAAGACATTTGACGGATTCGCCAAGTTCAGTATTCTCAGACAGTCATCAGGCGCAAAGGTAATGCCTGTTTCTGTTTCAGTTTTAACTTCAGTTGCCCTTAAATCAATAAAGTTTCCGGATCAAACCCGAACAAATTATTTCTCATCCCGGTTAGCATATGTAGCACAGATCCTGGTTGCACGGAAGATCAATCAGGCACTGTCAATTCAGCTGACTCCGTCATATATACACCGCAATCTCGTGGCCACAGAACTTGATCCGAATGATCTGTATGCTTTGGGCGCAGGAGCCAGATTGAAGCTCAGTAAAAGGCTAAGCCTGAATGGTGAGTATTACTATCTTGTAAATCCTAAGTCCTACCTGAGCCAGCAGGTTTATAATCCATTGTCAGTAGGATTTGATATAGAAACCGGGGGGCACGTATTTCAATTATTTTTCACAAACTCTCTTGGTATGATCGAAAAATCATTTATCGGAGAAACAACCAGCCAGTGGAAAAAAGGAGGTATCCATTTCGGATTTAATATTTCAAGAGTATTTACATTGAAGAAACACTAGAATCATTATGAAACGTTTAATTTTATTTTTATTCTTTCTGAATATCCTTCTTGCAGTAAATGCACAGAAATATATGACCAAAAATGGTTATATCGGATTCTTTTCCCATACTTCTATGGAGGATATTAAAGGTGACAATAACCAGGTTGTCGGGGCCCTCGATATTTCGACCGGAGAAATGGTTTTCCAGGCTCTGATCAAATCCTTCCATTTCGACAGGGCTCTTATGGAAGAACATTTCAACGAAAACTATATGGAATCAGACAAATTTCCCAAATCGGTTTTCAAGGGAAAGATCACTAATCTTGCTTCGGTTGATTTTTCAAAGAACGGAACCTATAATGTTACGGTTGAGGGAGATCTTACAATTCACGATATAACCAACAAGATCAATACAAAAGGAATGATCGAAGTAGTAAGCGGCGGAATAAATGCAAACTCAAAATTTAATATAGTTCCTGAAGATTACCAGATAAATATCCCCGGAGTTGTAAGAGATAAAATTGATAAAACCCTGGTAGTTACTGTTGCAATGAAATATACTCCGATTGGAAATAAATAGAAAAAACTCCAGTAATAATAATATTTTATTTCTTACCTTTTAGCAATGAAAACCTACGTAAAAATTGCATTGTTTGTTGTCTTTTTTATCGCTTTAATCACAATTCTGGCTGCTCTTATTTTGTACAATAAAAAACATCCGGATACGGCTAAAGTCAAACCGGATTTCATTGTTACCGCTACAGCCTTACAGAAAGAATTTGAAGATAATGAGGCAACAGCATCTGTCAGGTATATAAATAAAATTCTTGAGGTTACCGGCACTATAATTTCTGTTACCCCTGCCGATAGTACACATATGAACATATCTCTTAAGACCGGAAGTGAAATTTCATCCGTAATCTGTACTTTCCCTGGAATTGGCGATCCTTCAAAGTTCAAAACCGGTGAAGAAATTACGCTACATGGAGAATGTTCCGGTTTTCTCATGGATGTCCTTCTTAATAATTGTTCCATGATCATGAGTAAAAAATAAATGCTGTGACCAATCCTGTAAAAATACTGATGTTTAAAAACGAGATCGAGGCGATGCTTCTCGATGAAATTCTTACTGAAAAGGAAATCCCCCACATAATACGCTCATATCGCGATTCCGCTTATGATGGATTATGGCAAACTAAATCGGGCTGGGGCCATATTGAAGCACCGGTAGAATATGCAGATGAAATCCATCGTATATACAACCAAATGTCAGAATAATCGTTATTCTCCCTATTGCCTGTATTATCAACTTAAGTTTTTATCTTTGTTTCCATTTTTACACTGACCACCCTGGTTGAATTGAATGCAACAGTTTATATTACAGGTAAATGAATCATATAAATAAAAGGAAGAACAAATTGCTTACTTATACCTCAGAGATGCTTTATTCTATTATCCCTGTGATAAAAAGCAAGTTTTTTTATTTTGCTATCCTGTCAATCATTGCGGGAGCCGCATTAAACTTTGCCTCTGAAGCTTATCTCCATAATTACATGAGTGCAGGGAAAACATTACCAATGCTCTCAGATTTAATTCTGGACAACCTGCCTTTTTATAACGTATCTCTGATTTATGATATTTCCTGCCTTGTCCCTATCATCCTTGTATTAATATATATTGTCCATAAAAAAGATTATAACAGGATCCCATTGTTTTTACTTTTAACTGGCATTTTTTATATAGTCAGAGGTATCTTTATTGTTTTAACACCATTTGGCAATCCCCCAATGTTTAACGGATCAGACCCTTTGTTTCACGGATTTTCAAACTTTGAACTGGGAGTGTATCCTTCGGGACATGCAGGAAATGTTTTTTTAATGTTATTGCTTGTAAAAGACAAAAGTTATAAATGGCTTATCTTCATCTGCCTGGTTGTTGTTATAACTGCATTATTCCTGGCCCGGGGACATTATAGTATTGACATTCTTTCAGGACTTTTCTTTTCGTACGCTATAAAGGCTTACGGAGAAAAACATTTTGCAATGTTTGATCTCGGTAAAAGAAAAGAACCTTCAGTCCTTTTTTTCGAGTCTCCTGATAAAATAATAATTAACAATGCCAATAATAATCATCCCTAAAAGGAAAAGAGGATATGTTACCTTCCAGTTTTGAGGTCCTGTCATCATTGTCCATTCCGACATACCGCCAATACTTGCGAGCAATGTCAGAGGCATAAAAATAGTTGCAATCAGAGTAAGCCGTCTTACAGATGTATTGGTATCGTTCGACATTTTAGTCATCAGATTATTAAGAAGGGATGTATATAGCTCCATCAGACTCGTTTCGATCTCCCTGTATGTTTCAGTAAGCTCAAAAAATTTGGCCAGATGATCGTATATATCGCGATAATGGACTATTGCTTTATCAGTGATAAGAGGACAGTCGAGCCTGCAGATCTTTACAAGGATTTCTCTCTCGTGGTATAAAGTTTTTCTCAGCCTCATCAGGTTTTTTCTCATGGTTATAAGCTGCAATGGCTTAAATTTCTCAACATTGTCAAGCAAAGATTCTTCTGCTTCTTCAAGCTCATTCTCCATATCATCAAATGCCTTGTATTTTTCATCAACCAGCCAATCCAGCACAATATGCATTAAAAAATCCGGACCCGCCTTAGCATTCGTATTGCCATTTTCAATGATCTTCTCAAGATTATTCAAGGGTTTTCTTCCATCTGAATTATGGCCGCTGACTGTTATGAGAAAATTCCTCCCGATAAAGAGATTTATTTCATCAATAAACAGTGAATTCTTTGCATAACTGAAAGAATTAAAAATAATAAATGTATTATTCGTGAAATGCTCAATCTTCGGGACCTGTTCTTCATCAAAACAGTCTTCAACAGATAAAGGATGTATCCCGATTTTGTCTACCAGTGAAGTGAGAATTTCTTTAGAGGGCTGATAAAAATTGAACCAGACAAATCCTCCTTCCGTGGTTGCGCTGATAGCCTTCTCTAATGATTCAACGCCGTAAAATAATCCAGTCTGAGTAAAATGATAAAATTTTGATTCTGACATAAGTCTGATTATTGAAATGTTGTTTCTTTCTGCATCTAAAACTCATCCCAAATTAGTACAAAAATCAATATTCCGGAAATTTCTTTCGGTTTCAGATAAACGAACTTTTATACAGTGCATGTGTTTAGTTATTAATTTAGTTCCCTCTGAGGCGAAAAACCAGGCTGGATGAGGAACAAAACCAGATAAATATTATTGGAAATAGTTTTTAAAAAGATCAATATTGCAAGAATATAATTAAGATGAATAACGCTATATACAATTTCAGGGAACCAAAAAATGAACCTGTCTTATCATATAAACCAGGCAGTGAAGAAAGATTATTGCTTGAAGAAGAACTAAAGGTTCAAAAAAATCAAATTATTGATATCCCGCTTATCATAGGAGGAAAAGAGATCCGGACAGGAAAAACCGGAAAAGTTGTGATGCCTTCCGATCATCATCATGTACTTGCAACTTATCATATGGCCACTGAGAAAGAGGTTTCCCTTGCAATTAATGCAGCTCTTGATGCGAAATGCGAATGGATGACATTATCGTGGATGGAGAGAGCTGCAATAATGGCTAAAGCCGCCGAGCTTATTTCAAAAAAATACCGGTTTCAGATCAATGCAGCCACAATGCTGGGCCAGGGTAAAAATGTTCTACAGGCAGAGATTGACGCCGTGTGTGAAGTGGCAGATTACCTCCGGTTTAATACTTATTTTGCTTCGCTTATCTATATGGAACAGCCAATATCAGAAAGTGAAAACATTAACCGCCTTGAATACCGGCCGCTTGAAGGGTTCATTTATACGGTAACTCCGTTCAACTTCACAGCTATCGCTTCTAACCTGAATACCAGTGTTGCCCTGATGGGCAATACAACCGTCTGGAAACCTGCCACAACCTCCCTCCTTTCAAGCTACTACCTGATGAAGGTATTCAAGGAGGCAGGGATGCCTGCAGGTGTCATCAATTTTGTACCAGGTTCCGGTTCTTTAATAAGCAACATCGTTTTAAAACACAGGGATCTGGCCGGGATCCATTTTACCGGCTCAAATCCGACATTCAATTCGCTGTGGAAACAGGTTTCCGATAATCTTTCCGTTTACAAATCATACCCGAAGCTTGTTGGTGAAACAGGCGGCAAAGATTTCATATTTGCACATAGTTCTGCAAACACCCTTGAACTTGCTACTGCTATTGTAAGGGGTTCCTTTGAGTATCAGGGTCAGAAATGTTCAGCCGCCTCAAGAGCTTATATCCCGGAGTCGATCTGGTCCGAGACAAAGCACTATATCCTGAAAATGATATCGGAGATTAAGGTGGGTGATGTATGTGACTTCAGGAATTATGTAAACGCTGTCATAGATGAAAATTCTTTTGACAAAATTATGTCATGCCTAAATAAGGCAGGATCATCTGATGAGGCACAGATAATCACCGGAGGTAAAGGTGATAAATCAAAGGGATATTTTGTTGAACCAACTGTAATCGTTACAGGAAACCCACATTTTTTCACTATGGAAGAAGAAATATTCGGTCCGGTAATGACTATATATGTTTATAAGGATGAAAAGTTTGATGATACCCTGACTTTGTGCGATGAAACATCACCATATGGCCTTACGGGAGCTATCTTCAGCAATGACAAATATGCAATGATAAAAGCATGCCGCGTATTACGTTACGCTGCGGGTAACTTCTATATTAATGATAAACCGACAGGCGCATTGGTGGGGCAGCAGCCATTCGGAGGTGCCAGGGCTTCCGGAACAAATGACAAAGCAGGCAGCCACCTTAACCTTCTCCGATGGGTGAGTCCCAGAACAATCAAAGAGACTCTCATTCCGGATACCGATTTTAAATATCCATTTATGGAATAAGCTAACCTGTTAACTGATTTAACCATTCTGATTCTCTCCTCTTTACTAAGGCCGACCGAGAAGAAATAATCCTTTCCCATAATATCTTCAAAGGTTATTGTATTACATTGAAAAAATCTTCCGTAAATTTGAGCATGAAAAGGCCTATCCGGGAAAATAATAATAAAGCATTGTTTGTATTGAATCCAACTTCAGGTATGCCTCCGGTTAATTTTATTGTATCAAAAGAACTTGAACTCCGCAAAAGTCAACTATCCTTCTGCAAATCAATGACCAAAAAAGATACTGAATTGCTTATAAAGCAGAACTTTAATAAGTATAATGTTTTTATTGCTGCCGGAGGAGATGGTACAGTTCACACCGTAGCATCAGAATTGGTGGGAAGCAATAAAATTCTCGGAGTCCTTCCTCTTGGTTCCGGTAACGGGTTTGCTAAGGAATTTGGATTTAAAATGAATGTACGTTCACTGCTGTCAGATATTAAGAAAGCCGAAAGTACGAATATCGATGTGATTGAAATAAATGATCAATTATGTCTTAATGTTGCCGGTATTGGTCTGGATAGCTTTGTTGCACATTCATTTAATAATCTTAAGCTCCGGGGTTTCCTGCCTTATGTTTGGCTGACGTTTAAAACCTTTTTGCGGCTCCGCCCTTTTCATGTAACCATAAAATTCGGCGGGGAAGTAATTGTCTCTGAAAAACTATTTGTTCTTACCATTGCTAACACCCGACAATTTGGGAATAATGCCTTCATAGCACCTGAAGCAAGGCCTAATGACGGAATAATTGATATTGTAATAATTAAACCATTTCCAAAGATACTGGGCTCGCTTTTTATTATCAGACTCTTTACAAAAAGAATCACCAGGTCCAAATATGTCAGCCATTTTAAAACTGATAAGGAGATTATTATAGAGACAGATGAAACAAGGTTCCATATCGATGGGGAACCATTTGAGATCTCCGGCAAGGCCGTGATCAGGATCAAAAGAGAGGTTCTGAAGGTTCTGAAGACCAGCGGTTATAAATTTGTTGGTTCTTAAAAATATATTTTTATTTATTCCTGAATACTTTAATCTTTCCCTGCTATGAAAAAATTGGTTTTACTTCTGCTTTTCTTCTCACTTGCAAGGGTTTATGGACAAAGTCCTGCAATCCAACTTATCCCCCAGCCTGTTGAAATTCAACAATCTGATGGGACTTTTATATTAACAAAAAGCTCTACTATTGGTTTCGATAGTCAGGAAAGCCGCAAAATAGCAGAGATGCTTTCACAGAAACTGAATCTTTCTACAGGATTTTCTATTAAAGCGCAACAGGACAAAGCCGGTTCAATACAATTCAACCTTAATAAGGCGCCGGTCGCTCAAATTGGCAAAGAAGGTTACATCCTGGAATCTTCTCCTAAAGGGGTGGTTATAGCCGCCAATGCACCAGCCGGGCTATTCTATGGTATGCAAACATTACTTCAGCTTTTGCCAAAAGAGATTGAAAGCAAAACCGCGATTAATATGACCTGGACAATGCCGTCAGTTAAAATAACAGATTATCCCCGGTTTGGCTGGAGAGGGATAATGCTGGATGTAAGCCGTAACTTTTTCACAAAAGAAGAAGTTAAACTCTATATTGACCAGATTGCAAGGTATAAATACAATACTTTCCACTGGCATCTGACAGATGATAACGGCTGGCGGATTGAAATCAAGTCACTGCCAAAATTGACCGAAGTTGGTGCATGGAGGGTACCTCGGTTCGGACAATTTAGCGATCGTACCGCACCAAAACCGGGAGAAGCAGCAATCGTCGGTGGTTTTTATACACAGGCTGATATCAAAGAGATAATTCAATACGCTCAGGACCGTAATATAACCATCCTGCCTGAAATTGATATCCCTGGGCACAGCATGTCAGCAATTGCAGCATATCCCCAATTAAGCTGCACTAAAGATACAAGTATCAAAGTCAATCCTGGTTCTGCATTTTCAGAATGGTACAACAATGGCACTTTTAAGATGAAAATTGATAATACACTTAATCCGTCTGATGAAAAAGTATATGAGTTCCTCGATAAGGTTTTTACTGAAATGGCTGCACTGTTTCCAAACCCCTACATTCATGTTGGCGGAGACGAGTGCTATAAAGGTTTCTGGACCAATGATCCCGGCTGCCAGGCTCTGATGAAAAAAATGAACATGGCTCATCCTGAGGAATTGCAGGCATATTTTATGAAACGGGTTGAAGGTATTCTGAAATCAAAAGGCAAGAAGATGATTGGCTGGGATGAAATTCTTGAAGGAGGTCTGGCCCCTGAAGCAACGGTTATGAGCTGGAGGGGTATCAAAGGAGGAATAGAGGCAGCAAAAATGGGGCATGATGTTGTTATGACGCCCACAACATTTGCATACCTCGACTATCAGCAGGGTGAACAGACAATTGAACCTACTATTCATGCTAATTTAAGACTTAGCAAATGCTATAGTTTTGATCCCGTTCCTGAAGGAGTGGATGTAAAGTATATTCTTGGTGGCCAGGGAAACCTCTGGACAGAACAAGTAGTAACCATGCATCATGCTGAATATATGACATGGCCTCGTGGTTGGGCATTAGCGGAAGATTTCTGGTCACCAAAAGCGTCAAAAAACTGGGCCAATTTTATTCAACGTGTTGAAAAACAGTTCGATCGTGCCGATATAGAAGGAGTTAATTATTCATCTGCAATTTATGATGCGATTATAAAAGTTAGTGGAAAAGATGGAAAAATGATTCTGGATCTTGATTCTGAAGTACCTGGTCTGGATATTTTCTATACCATTGATGGTGCGATGCCAAACATTTATTCACCTAAATATTCCAAACCTGTTGAACTTCCCGAAGGGCCGGTTACAGTGAGGGTAGTTACCTATCGAGATGGAAAACAAATAGGCCATCTGATCACACTTAAACCTGAGGATCTTAAAAAGAGACAAACGGCAAATTAAATCAGCTTCAAAAATGAATATGTTCAGGACTTTGAGAGTACTGATTCTATGTCAGATGATTCTCATTGGTTTCGCGATAAATCTTCAGGCACAGTCCCTGAAAGAAATTGAATCTCATGCAGTTACTCTTCCAAATGGATGGAAGTTAACTCCTGTGGGAAAACTATTGCCTCTTGGTGATCTGCCTCTTAATATTGCAGTGTCACCTTCAAAAAAACTTGCAGCAATAACAAATAACGGAGAAAGTGATCAGACAATTCAGCTTGTGGATATTGAGCGGGAAGTAATTCTCGACTCAATCATCATCGGAAAAGCATGGCTGGGACTGACCTTCTCTGATAATGGCAATTATTTGTATGCCTCAGGAGGCAATGATAACATAATTATCCGGTACGCAATCCAAAACAATCACCTTTCAGTACATGATTCCATCATTATAGGAAAAGCCTGGCCTGAAAAGATTTCCATTGCCGGAATGGCACTTGATGATTCCAGAAACAGGTTATACGTCGTTACACAAGAAAACAATTCCCTTTACGTCCTTGATACTCAATCGAAGAAAATAGTCTCTCAATATTCCCTGGACGGTGAAGGGTATACCTGTCTTTTATCCCCAAGTCATAAATTTCTGTACATTTCGTGCTGGGGTTGTGATAAAATTGTGTTGTTTGATACAGATTTGCAGAAAATCACCGGTTCAATTGCAGTTGGTGATAATCCCAACGATTTATGCATTTCCGGAAACGGAAAATACCTGTATGTTGCAAATGCAAATGATAACAGTGTATCGGTAATTGATACACAGCAAAAGAAGGTGATTGAGACGCTTAATTCGGCGCTCTGGCCCGGTTCGCCTTCCGGTTCAACAACAAACAGTGTGGCACTTGGCAGCGATGAAAAGACTCTTTATATTGCGAATGCCGATAATAACTGCCTTGCAGTATTTGATGTAAGTAAACCCGGATCGAGCATAAGTAAAGGATTTATCCCCACTGACTGGTATCCGACCTGCGTAAGGATTGCAAAGGACAAGATTCTGGTAAGTAACGGAAAGGGCTTGTCTTCCCATGCAAATCCCTTTGGTCCTAATCCAACCCGTAAAGAAGATGAGGTAGTTTTCCAGGTTTCAGGGAAGGAACACAAAATTAAAGTACAATATATAGGCGGCCTTTTCAGGGGAACACTTTCAATTCTGAAGACTCCGGATGCAAACCAGATGGCAGTGTTTTCACAAGCTGTTTATAATAACACTCCTTATAATAAGAAAACTGAGCTGATATCTGAAGGGGTAAAAGGTAATCCTGTCCCTATGAAAGTTGGTGATAGTTCACCTATCAGATATGTTTTTTACATTATTAAGGAGAACCGCACTTATGACCAGGTTCTGGGAGATTTACCTGAAGGAAACGGAGATCCCAATCTTGTGCTTTTTGGCGAAAATATTACACCAAATCAGCATGCCCTTGCCCGGGAATTTGTTCTTCTCGATAATTTTTATGTTAACGGAGAGGTAAGTGCCGATGGTCATAACTGGACGATGGGAGGCTATGCTACAGATTATCTCGAAAAAAACTGGCCGACGAGCTATGGAGGAAGAGGAGGAGAATATCCAGGTGAAGGTTCAATAGAAATCGCAAATAATAAGAATGGATTCATGTGGGATAATTGTAAACGGAATGGTATCAGCTATCGGACTTATGCCGAATTCATGGGGGAGAAGAAGCCTAATATCCCGGTTTTAAAAGATCATTTCTGCCCTTTTTATACAAGCTGGGATCTGTCAGTCCGTGATACTGTCCGTTTCAGACAGTGGAAACGCGATTTTGATTCACTGCTCGCTGCTGATGCACTTCCACAATTTAATTCACTGCGCTTTGGTAATGATCATACCGAA
Source organism: Bacteroidales bacterium (assembly GCA_017882305.1). Classification (GTDB taxonomy): domain Bacteria; phylum Bacteroidota; class Bacteroidia; order Bacteroidales; family VadinHA17; genus LD21. The sequence goes on from JADGPU010000090.1 coordinate 13,629, forward strand.
GGGCTAAGCCTCAACAGGCCTACGCCATTTGCACATGTTGCCGATAATGATCTGGCAGTTGGCTTGTTTGTGGATTATCTGAGTCACAGTAAAGTATGGAAAAACAGCCTTGTAATAATAGTGGAAGACGATGCACAAAACGGGCCCGATCATGTGGATGCCCACCGAAGTCCTGTCTATCTGGCCGGTGGCTATGTGAAACAGCGTTTTGTCGATCATACGGCTTATACAACAACATCTCTTCTCCGGACAATGGAGCTGATTCTGGGACTTCCTCCAATGACCCAGTATGATGCTCCTGCCATTCCATTATGGAGATGTATGAATAATTCCCCTGATCATCCTGCCTTTAAAGTCAGGCCATCCAATATTGATTTGAATTTAAAAAACCTGGCTCAGAATACCTGGCAGAAAAAAAGCCAGAAGTTTGATTTTACGAAAGAAGA
>JADGPU010000091.1 GCA_017882305.1 Bacteroidales bacterium
TCGCTTATTCATATAACAGAACAAACAACTTTACTGAGAATATTACAATAAGCGGGATCAGTAATAACAGTTCAATGGCTGATTATTGGGTTTCCCGGGCAAATGGTAATAGTAAAATGAATATTCCTGATGATGCATGGGCTGCATATCAAACATATTTAATTGATACACTTTCAGGATCAAATACATCTTACGGAACAGTATTTTCACGATACGGTGATAATCCTAGTTCAACGTATGGTCAGGAAATAACAAGAGTAATTACAAATGTCGGCTATATCGGCGAACATGCATTCTCAATCGGAGCTAATTTTTCCAATAAGTTTTATTTCGGAACTACTCTGGCTATCAGCAGGCTAAAATATACCGGGCATTTAGAACACCTCGAGTCTGATGTTAACAATGTTATTTATGATTTCAAGAGTTTTACATATACCGACCATCTTGAAGCTACTGGTACAGGATATTCTCTGAAAATCGGAACAATAATTAAACCTGTCGAATTCTTAAGAATTGGCCTTGCTTTACAATCTCCGACAATATATAGAATTACTGAGAACTACTTTGACAATATTTCTTCACATTTTGATACTCAAGTTGATAATATTGACCACTATGAGTATACAAATAACCCTGGGAGTTACAAGTATACTTTAACTACACCATTCAGAGCTAATGCCGGTTTCGCATTCCAGATAAAAAAGCGTGCGATAATTAGTGCAGACTATGAGTTTGTAGATTATCGTATGTCACAATTCAGCAAAGCGATTGATGATCAGAATTTCTCTAATGAAAACAGTAGTATCAGGGATATGTACAAGTCGGCTTCAAACATTCGACTTGGTGCGGAATTACGTTTAAGTAATATTTACCTTAGAGGTGGCTATAGTTATTACGGGAAAGCTTTTAAACCAAGTGAAGATAACAAGAACCTTGATTATAATTCTCTCTCATTTGGTATTGGTGTGAGACACCAGAATTTTTACCTGGATTTGGCTTTTACAGCACTGTCCAGCAAAAGATTGTACTTTATGTATTCTGACCCTGGTTACCTGGAACCTGCAACAATAAAAACCACAAGAAACACTTTTGCAGCTACTTTTGGATATAAGTTTGGTATTTAATACTTTGATGACTTCCTTTTTTTATAGAGGCGATCTTAGTTGAGATCGCTTCTTTTTTTTGGCCACGCGATGGCGTGGCCCTACGATCCCAATCTGATGTAGGGTAGGGTCATGCCATGGCATGACCCTAGTTGATATACAAAAACCATTCTGATAGGGTATTCAGTTTTTATCACAAATAATCGACAGCCTCAGGCCCCATATTGAAAATCAAGTCAATAATACTTAACCCCTTAATTAAGTGATTAACGGTATCAAAAACATGCATATATTCTTTGAAAATAAATTGTGATTCTTCTTTCGGCGATATTTTATATCTGAAGTCATTATCAGCTTTTCCGTCAGACTCAAAATTAGTCGTTTGCGTAAGTTTAATATTCAATTTTAGCATTTTAAGAACTGACTCTGTAAGTTCCATATTCAGATCAATAAGAAAAGCAATCTTTTTAGAAATTATCTTTTCAATATTCTCAAAATAAAATTGAAAATAGGGCGATGAGTTATAAGATGCAGTTATAGCCCTTAAATGAACCTGCTGCCACCGTTTAGAGTAGTCAATCCTGATTTCTTTCAATGGTGTTTTATGCTGACTGCCAAGATAAACCGGCACAGACAGAAGCTGTGGGCCATGTGCTGAGAGAATATAACATCTGTTCCTGTAAGACTGTTTGATGTAGTTTTCCTGACCTTCAACTAACACTTCATCCGCTTGTGAAATCAGCGAGAAATATTCAACCGGTGGTAAGTAAGCTGTGGAGACTAATATTTTCCCTGACATTGCAAAAAGAATCACTCCATCCTGTTAATCATACTGGCAGCGAAACCGGCACCGAATCCATTATCAATATTCACAACTGTAACGCCTGTTGAGCAACTTGTAAGCATAGCCAGCAGAGCTGAAATACCTCCGAAATTAGCACCATACCCAACGCTTGTGGGGACAGCAATTACAGGTTTATCAACCAATCCCCCGACTACACTGGCAAGAGCCCCTTCCATGCCTGCAATAACTATAATTACCCTGCAGTTCCTGATTTCCGGCAATTTATCAACAAGCCGGTGAATCCCGGCGACACCAGCATCATAAATTCTTAAGACATTATTTCCAAGAAGCTCGGCCGTAATTGCAGCCTCTTCCGCAACCGGCATATCAGATGTTCCTGCTGTAATAATTGCAATTCTGCTTTCAGGGACTTTTGGTTTTTCCTTTTGCAATGAAATAATCCTTGCCACAGGGTAATAAACAGCTTCACCTGATATACTCCGGATAGCTTCGTACATATCATTATTTGCCCTGGTACCGATGACATTATTTTCCTTTTCTGACATCACTCTGAATATTTCCTTGACCTGATCGACTGATTTACCCGCACAGTAAATGATTTCAGGATATCCTGTCCGCATTTCACGGTGATGATCTATTCTTGCAAAACCAAGATCGGTGTATGGAAAATTTTTAAGCACATCCAAGGCCTCTTCAATGCTTGTCTCACCTTTTTTAACATCTTTAAGTAGTTTTTCAACTTCTTTTGCATTCATAATTCTCTTTTTTCAGGATTTGAACTTCCTGTCCTGTAGCCCTCAAGGTCCAAAGATACATATCTGAATCCTATTTTTTTCAGGTTGGAAATAATATGTTCTTTGTCAGGCTTACGAATGATCTTTTCTATGTATCCTGGCAAGCACTCAATCCTGGCCAAATCCCCATGTATCCTGACTCTTGTTCCGGGATAACCTAATTCAAATAACATATTTTCAGCTTCTTCAACCAACCTCAGGGTTCCTTCAGTAATCTCAGTATCGTAGGGAATTCTTGTCAATAAGCAGGCCATAGCAGGTTTATCCCAAATATACAGATTTGCCTGCCTTGATAATTCCCGTATATCTTTTTTTGTAAGACCTGATTCAAGAAGAGGACTCCTGATACCCAGTTCTTTAAGAGCTGCTATTCCCGGTCTGAAATCATTGGTATCATCTGCATTTGTACCGTCGATAACAAAATTATAGTTGTTTTCCTCTGCAAAGCGCAATAAATCTGTGAAGATCGTTTTCTTGCACAGATAACACCTGTCGACAGGGTTATTTCTTATCATTTCCGGAAAAGCAATATCTATTACTTTATGTTTGATGCCAAAGGTGCTTGTAAACTCGATAGCTTCATCAATTTCGCTAGAGGGGATATAAGGTGTTCTAATTGTTATAGCGATTACGCCTGATTTCCTTACTGTATGTGCCCGGTGCAAAAGAAAGGTACTGTCAACTCCTCCAGAAAAAGCAACAACAAATGACTTAAGATCTCTAAGTATTAAGTCGAGTTTTGATGATTTCTGGGCTCTGATATTCATTTTCTAATTTCGAATTTCTAATTTATTGCTTACTTTTAAGTAATACGGCCATAATATTATTGTAAACCTCTTTGACAGGAATCTGTTTTTCAGCAGCTATCCGTTTACACTCTTCATATTCGGGTTTACATGATACCTCTTTCCCGTTATAGTATGAGCGTTTAACGGTTAATTCGCCGTATATAGTCTGAATAGTTTCGAAGCTACGTGCCAGCGTATCCTTTCTGAATGGAAATGTTCTGATTCCCAATGAGGTTGATTCTGTAAAAATAATATTTTTAATGGTATCGGCTAATCCTGTTTCACATATAACATTTAATAAGATACCGGGTCGGCCTTTCTTCATCATTATATTTGAAAAGAACACATCCGAAGCGCCTGCCCTGAAGAGCCTGTCGGAGATATAGTCAAAAAATTCAGGATTCATATCATCAATGTTACATTCAATCTGAAGCGCATCGTGTCCTATTCCCGGATCTACAATTGTTTCACCCAGGAATACTCTGAGAAGGTTGGGAACATCCTGATGCTCTTTCTGGCCTACACCATAGGCTGTTTTTTCAATTTTAATCACCATATCAGGATTAAAACTGGTACCTAATGTAACAAGTATAGCAGCGCCTGTTGGAGTTGTAGCTTCAAAGTCGACGCCACCTTTTTTCACAGGAATTCCTTTAATGAGTTCAGCTGTTGCCGGCGCTGGTACAGGGAGCTTACCGTGATCGCATCTTACAAAACCACCTCCGAGTTCCACCGTAAAAACGTGAACAGCATCGACATTTAAAGCATTAAAACATATGGCAGCACCTACTACATCAATAATTGAATCAACTGCTCCAACCTCATGAAAATGTACATTGTCAATTGAGATTCCGTGTACGGTAGCTTCAGCCTGCGCAATCTTCATAAATATTTTCCTGCTTAATTCCTTGGTTTTATTGTCAAGTGTCGAGTCTTTAATAATCTTTTCAATATCAGAAAGGTGCCTATGTGCATTTTCATGCCTGGTCTTTTTAACTGTCACTTTCGTTCCGGTAATACCATGTCTCTGATCTTTCTGTACAAGTAGTTCCCAACCTGGAAGGTTAAGTTTATTTAATTCATTAATGAGATATGTTTTGTCAACACCAAGATCAATCATAGCACCTAGATTCATATCTCCACTGATACCTGAGAAACAATCATAACCGATAATTTTCATATTTTTTGAGTAGTATAATGTGGAACAATTGAAACATAAGAATGTTAAAAAATACTAAAGAAAGCATCTGCCTTTATTTTGCTCTGCTAATATACTATTTACAATCTTTACGGAATAATAAAAAAAAAATTGTATTTTTCGGCACTTATTCAAAATTCGTTTTAATTAACCAGTTTATAAGATTATGAAAAGAAGGGATTTTCTTAAAACATCAATTGGTGGGGGGTTAGCTGCTGGTGCAGCTTTAAAAATGGGAGGATTTGGTAAACTTTGGTCATCAGCTCCTCCTGTCGCAAAATATGACATGGTGGCTGTAATGGGTGGTAACCCTGATGCAATGTTCGACCTTGGAATCCAGGAATTGGGAGGGATGGGTACATTTGTTCAGAAAGGACAAAAAGTACTGATTAAACCTAATATTGGGTGGGATGTAATTCCTGACCTTGGAGCCAATACCAATCCGCTTCTTGTAAAACGGATTATCGAACATTGTTTTAAAGCAGGAGCCAAAGAAGTTTATGTATTTGACCATACTTGTGATAACTGGGTTAATTGTTATAGTAATTCCGGAATTGAGAAGTTTGCAAAATCTGCAGGTGCTAAAGTAGTTCCCGCTAACTCGGAAAGCTATTACCATCAAATTGAAATTCCGGGTGGAATCAAGCTTCAAAAAGCAAAAGTTCATCAGCTTTTGCTTGAGACAGATGTTTTTATAAATGTACCGGTTCTTAAAGATCATAATTCAACACGGATGACCTGCTGCCTTAAGAACAATATGGGTATTGTCTGGGATAGGGGTTACTGGCATTCGAATGATCTGAATCAATGTATTGCAGATTATGCTCTCTATGAGAAGAAACCAGCACTTAATGTCATTGATTGCTATAATGTCATGGTAAAACATGGTCCTCAGGGCGTATCAAAAGAAGATGTAGTTCCAATGAAGTCGCAGATACTTACAACCGACTGGGTAGCGGGAGATGCAGCTGCAGCCAAAATGCTTGGAGTAGCTGTGGAAAAGATCGAGTACATACCTATTGCACATAAAATGGGACTTGGGAACATGAACCTGGATACTCTCAATATTAAAAGAATTAAAATGTAATTCCTGATGAGTTCATCTGTACTAAGAAGAATCCGGATCGTCTTTTCAACACTTGTTTTTATCTTTTTTGTCCTGGTTTTTGTTGATTTCAAATCATTAATTCCGGCAAAATATATTAACACTTTAATGTTTTTACAGTTTGTACCTTCTGTTTTAAAGTATTATGATCTGAAAACTTTAGCGGCCGGGGGTTTCCTTGTTATTCTTTTATTGACTTTATTAACAGGTCGGACATACTGTTCTTTTCTATGTCCGCTTGGTATCGGACAGGACCTTAACAGCAGAATAGGAGGACGAATTAAGAAAAAGTTCAGAAGGTATGGTTTTAAAAGGCCCTTTACTATTTTAAGGTATATAATTCTGGCAGTTACACTTATTGTTACTTTAGTGTGGGGGGTATATATGATTACCCTTCTGGACCCTTATAGTATTTTTGCCAGGTTTATGACCTATTTTGCCAAACCGGTTATTATTATGATAAATAATTTCCTTGCCGGAATACTTGGTAAATTTGATGTCTATACGCTTAGTAATGTTCCTGTCAAAGGATTTCCATTAATTGTTTATTCTATTCCCGCAGCCTTTTTTATTCTTGTTGGCGCCCTTTCATTAACCAAAGGGAGGCTATACTGCAATATGATATGCCCTGTCGGAACATTTCTTGGTCTGATTTCAAAAATTTCACTCTTCAGGATAAAATTCAATGAGACTGACTGTACACGATGTGGAAGATGTGCAATGAGGTGTAAATCTTCCTGCATTGACTTTCTTAAACTCGATATTGACGTAACAAGGTGTGTTAGTTGCTTTAATTGTATACATACATGTCAGGATAAAGCCATTTCATTCGGGATTGTGAATTTTAAAAAGAAAGTTCATGAAACTGATGAGAGCAAACGCAAGGTGATAATAGGATCTCTTATTCTCCTTTTTGGGTTATCACGTGTTTCAAATGGACAGAATAAAACTGCACCAAAGCCTAAGAAAGAATCGACAGTTAAAGAGAACAGGACATGTCCTGTTTGTCCCCCCGGGGGAGGAAGTATTGAAGATTATAATAAAAATTGTATAGCTTGTTCATTATGCATAAATGTTTGTCCAAATGCCGTACTTCAACCTGCATATAAGCAATATGGAATTGCAGGTATAATGCAGCCGGTGATGGATTACCATAAGAGCTTTTGTACATATAACTGCACTAAATGTACTGAGATTTGCCCTACTAATGCATTACATCCTCTTCTCCTTGAAGCTAAAAAGCTTACCCAGATTGGGAAATCAAAATTTATAAAAGACAATTGTATAGTCAAGACAGAGAAAACAGCCTGTGGAGCATGTTCGGAAGCCTGTCCAACCAAAGCCTGTCACATGATTCCTTATGAAGGAAACCTTGTAATTCCCGAGGTTACGGAAGATATTTGTATTGGTTGCGGTCATTGCGAATTTGCCTGCCCGGCTTCTCCCTATAAAGCAATTTTTGTAGATGGTAATACTGTACATGTGGCTGCTAAAAAACCTGAAAATGTGCAGTCCGAGATAAAAACTCCGGTGGAGTTTCCGTTTTAAATTGCCCCCCATCCCCCCTAAAGAGGGGCTAAATCGAAAAAGTTGTAAATTCTAATTCATATGAAACCATCACATATTGAACATATTGGGATTGCTGTCGCCAACCTTGAGAATGCAATAAGCCTTTATGAAGATGTTTTAGGTCTGAAATGCTATAATATTGAAGAGGTGACTGACCAGAAAGTCCGTACTGCATTCTTCATGGTCGGACAAACAAAGATTGAACTTCTTGAATCGACCGACCCTGAAGGCCCTATTGCAAAATTCATTCAAAAGAAAGGAGAAGGAATTCATCATATCGCCTTTTCTGTCGAAAAAATTGAGGAGAAATTGATGCATGCCGCTAAAATGGGTATCAAATTGATTGATAGTAAACCCCGAAAAGGTGCTGAAGGCCTTGATATTGCCTTTTTACACCCAAAGTCGACCTCCGGCGTGCTTATCGAGCTTTGCGAAAACAAAACTCACTCTACTGGCTGATGCGGTTCATGTTTGAAAAAATCATTAGGTTTGTATAACATTACCAACCATATGGGAAAATGAAAAAATCCGTAGCAATCGCAGGTAATTCAGGCCCAAAAGTCAGATCTGATTGTGAAATTGTCTTAGAAATAGGATCCGGGGGAGGTATAATAATTGAACTTATCTCCAAAGTTAAAGTATTGTATGGTGAATCCATAAAGAATCTTGTTGCTGAAATCTTTGATTTTTTTGGAATTAAACATGCTGTTGTAAAGATTAATGACTCAGGAGCTCTTCCCTTTGTTATTGCTGCTCGTTTGGAATCAGCTGTTAAACAATTGATTAAGACCGATCTTGATTATCTGCCCGGATTCCTTAAGGAAAACAGTTATTCTACAACCCGCGACAGGTTTCGTTTTTCACGGTTATATTTGCCGGGCAATACACCCGGACTTATGATCAATGCCGGTCTCCATTCTGCTGACGGAATAATTCTTGATCTTGAAGACTCGGTCGCTCCGGAAAAGAAAGATGAAGCAAGAATTCTTGTCAGGAATGCATTACGGCAGATAAATTTCTGCGGTGCTGAAAGGATGGTAAGAATAAACCAGGGCGAAAGAGGATTGGAAGATCTTCATTTTGTCATTCCTCATAACGTTAATCTTGTACTCCTGCCAAAATGCGAAAGTTCAGAATATATTAAACAAGTAGAAAATGAGATTGAGGGGATTAAAAGTAAATTAAATCTCAAAGATCACGTGTTCCTTATGCCTATTATTGAAAGTGCACTGGGGATCGAGAATTCTTTTGAAATTGCCCGTGGATCAGAAAATATTGTGGCTGTGGCTATAGGTTTGGAAGATTATACTGCCGATCTGGGAGTTTCCAGAACTGCAGAGGGCAAGGAATCATTTTATGCGAGAACGAGGCTTGTTGTAGCCGCAAAGGCAGCTGGAATTCAACCTATTGATTCAGTTTTTTCAGATGTCACGGATATGGAAGCGCTTAAACAAAATGTTCTGGTATCAAAATCTCTGGGTTTTGAGGGGATGGGCTGTATTCATCCAAGGCAAATACCCATTATAAAACAAGGATTTGCTCCGGATGGAAATGAAATAGAAAAGTCGAAAAAAATTATTCTCGCGTTTGAAGCAGCAAAACTTAAAGGGCTTGGAGTTGTTGCACTGGGATCAAAAATGATAGATCCGCCAGTAGTTGCACGTGCACAGAAAATCATCGATCTTGCAGTTCGTCTGGACCTTTTATCTTCTGATTGGATGAATGAAATTCCACCTGTTGAGAAATAAGAATTAAAAGAGACATTATGCCAACGAAAACTGTGATAAATGCGGCCGGCAGGTCGGTTCCTCTGGAGATCAATGGTCAGCCTGTGGTCCCTTATAAAGGGGTTGGTAAACACAAACCTGAAGGCAGAAAGTACTCGCCACCAATTCCAACATGTTCCGATTATCCCGAGGATGGCAATAAAGTCGTCAATTCACTTGAAGAAGCTCTCAGGAAATGTGGCATCGGAGATGGAATGACCATTTCTACGCATCATCATCTGAGAGATGGTGACCTGGTGAGTAATAAAGTATTTGAACTGGCTTCCGCAATGGGAGTAAAGGATCTTATATGGTTCCCTTCGGCCTCTTTTCCCTGCAATGATCCTGTTATTAATTATCTTGATAATGGCACAATAAACAGGATAGAGGGTAGTATGAATGGTCCGCTGGGGCGATATGTTTCTGAAGGCAGAATGAAGGGAACTGCTGTTCTCCGCTCGCACGGAGGAAGGGTCCAGGCAATTCAGGATGGTGAGGTCAGGATTGACATCGCTGTACTTGCTGCGCCAACAGCAGATTCTTTTGGTAATGCAAAGGGTACCGGTGGTACATCAGCTTGCGGTGTTCTAGGTTATGCAAAGGCTGATTATATGTACGCGAGTAAAGTAGTTGTGGTGACAGATAATCTTGTTGATCTTCCATGCGTCCCAATGGAAATTGAAGGAAATTATGTCGATTATGTAGTCGTGGTTGACAAAATTGGAATACCGGAAAAAATTGTATCCGGCACCACTCAGATAACCAAAAGCCCTGACAGACTTTTAATTGCTGAATTAACTGCCTCATTCCTGGAAAAGTCCGGTATTTTGAAAGATGGCGTAACCATACAGGCCGGGGCAGGTGGTACATCCCTGGCAATTGCAGTGTTTGTGCATGAGATCCTTAAAAATAAAAGATGGAAGTCGAAATTTGGATTTGGAGGAAGTACTAAATATATGGTTAAGATGCTCGAAGAAGGCCAGATGGGATTTATCCTCGATGCACAGGCATTTGATCTGGACTCTGTAAAGTCGATCGAAAACAACCCCAACCATGTTCCTTATCCGGTGTTCAATGCTTATAACTATCATTCAAAGGGAAATCTGACTAGTTTAATGGATATCATGATACTGGGTGCAACTGAGGTTGACTTAAATTTCAATGGCAACGTTGTTACACATTCAGACGGGTATCTCCTTCATGGAATCGGAGGTTGGCAAAACTGTCTTCATGCCCGAAATGTTATTCTTCCAATACCTTTATTTCGCGACCGTATCCCGGTAATTGTTGATGAAGTCACAACATTATGCGGCCCAGGTGAATTGATCGATGTTATCATAACAGAAAGAGGAATTGCTATTAATCCTCTTCGGCAGGATCTTATTGAAAGCGTTAAAGGAAGCGGCCTTCCTATAAAAACAATCAAAGAACTGAAAGATGAAGCTGAAAAAATTTGCGGGATACCGGAAAAGCCTCAATTTGAAGACGAGATAGTTGCTGCTGTAAAATGGGTTGATGGAACAGTAATTGACGTGGTCAGGAAAATAAAAGTAAGGTAATTCATACTATGGATAAATTCAAATGTGTTGTGTGCGGATATATATATGATCCTGCAGAGGGAGATCCGTCGGGCGGAATTGAACCCGGCATTTCTTTCAACGATCTGCCTGTTGATTATATCTGTCCGGTTTGTGGTGCAGGGAAAGATGAATTCAATATATATGAATAACCAGGAAATATTTCCTCTGGCAATATAAGACTACTGTTTTTTAATCGGCATATTTTTTACAACATCAACTAGGAGATCCCAGAACATTTGAACAGTTCTGATTTCAATCATCTCTTCCGGAGTATGAGCTCCTCTGATTGTCGGTCCGAAGGATATCATATCTATCCCTTTAATCTTTTCATATACCAGACCACACTCCAAACCAGCATGTATTGCCCTGATTGAAGGCTCTTTCCCGAATAAATCGACATATGATTTACGGGTTATCTTAAGGATCTCTGAGGTTAGATTTGGTTTCCATCCAGGGTATCCGTCGGAATGAACTACTTCTGCTCCGGCAAGTCGCAGGCAAGATTCAACCATTGCACCTGCATTATTCTTAGCAGATTCCAGTGAGCTTCTCTGTGTGGTAATTATTCTTATTGTATGATTATCATTGAATTTGGCTGAGGCAAGGTTAGTAGATGTTTCTACCAGATCATCCATATCCTGTGACCATGCAATCACACCATGTGGACAACAGGTTAATGCATTTAGAAACTTTTTCTGACTCTCTTCATCCATAATAAAGGCCGGAATATCAGTTTCCCTGACAGTAATCTTAAGATCTTTCTCAATGTCTCCAAACTCATCGATCTGGATTGAACAGAAATCATCAATCCAGCTTTTTATCTGAGCTATTGCTGTTTTGTCGGATACAATTGTTGAGAATGCTTCTCTTGGTATTGCATTCCGAAGATTTCCTCCATTGAAGTCAGCTACTGAAATCTTAAATTGATTTGAGATATTCCAAAGCAGCCTGTTCATTATTTTAACTGCATTACCGTATCCTTTGTGAATTTCATCACCCGAATGACCACCGTGAAGGCCGGTAACTGAAATATCAAGTGCATATGATCCTTTGGGTACCTGAACAGCCTTATAATTCATTGTTCCGACGGTATCCATACCTCCGGCACAACCTATGAAAAGTATACCTTCATCTTCTGAATCGAGATTGAGTAGTGTTCTGCCACTGAAAAAATCAGGTTTAAGATTGATAGCACCTGTCATGCCAGATTCTTCATCAACAGTGAACAGGCATTCGATTTTTCCTGCATTAAGGTTTTTATCTGTAAGTATTGCCAATTGTGATGCAATACCTATCCCGTCATCAGCCCCAAGAGTGGTTCCTTTAGCGGTGACCCATCCGTCTTTAATGGCAGGTATAATGGGATCAATAGTCCAGTTATGCGGATAGTCAGCATTTTTTTCCCCAACCATATCCATATGACTCTGAAGAACAACTGTTTTCCTGTTCTCCATCCCTTCTTTTGGAGGTTTGATGATCAATATGTTTCCAACTTCATCCTCTTTAGATTCGAGATTGTTTTTCTTCGCGAAATCAAGAAGATATTGTCTGATTTTCCCCTCGTTCTTTGACAGACGTGGGATATTACAAATCTCTTCAAAGTAGATCCAGATTGGCGCTGGATTTAGCTGACTTAAAATGCTCATGCCTGGAATAATGGTACTAATTGCGCGCAAAAGTAATGTTTTTTTTCATTTTTCCGATATAACTCTAAAATTTTAATCAGGTTTTAAGTCTTTACAAAATTTGACTAATTTTACGATCAGCAAGTTGGTTTAACCTAAACAAACACAAATCATATGTCGAATCGGACAATAGTTACATTACCTGGTGATGGGATAGGTGAAGTCGTTCTTAAGCAGGCAGTCAGAGTATTGGATGCTGCAGGATTTGAAGCAAATTATATTCATGGTGATATAGGATGGGAATTCTGGTGTAAAGAAGGCAATCCTTTACCACAAAGAACAATTGATCTTATCAAAAAGCATAAAATTGCCCTTTTTGGAGCAATAACCTCAAAACCTATTGATGAGGCAAAAGCGGAGCTCTCTTCTGAACTACAGGGTAAAGGCTTTACTTACTCAAGTCCTATTGTGGGTTTAAGGCAACTTTTTAATCTTGATATATGTGTGCGTCCATGCAAGTCATATAAAGGCAACCCTCTGAACTTCGTAAGGAGAGGAAAAGGGAATACGATTGACGAACCACTGGTTGACGTTGTAATTTTCCGTCAGAATACGGAATGTTTATATTCAGGAGTAGAATGGACTAACCCTCCGACCCAGGTTCATCAGGCTTTTATGACTCATCCTAAATTCGTCGAAAACTTTGGAAAAGTTCCGGTCGAGGAGCTTTCAATTTCCACAAGAATCTTTACCAGAAAAGCAACAAACAGAATACTTATGGCTGCTTTTGAACACGCGAAAAAATATGGATATAAATCCGTTACAGTCTGTGAGAAACCTAATGTGATAAGAGAAACATCGGGGTTGATGTGGAAATTGGCAAAAGAAATTCAGAAAAACTCTTTTCCTGAAATTAAAATTCTGAATACCAATATCGATGCCCAAATGATGTGGCTTACCAAGAATCCGGAGGAATATGGTGTAATCGTTGCAGGTAATATGTTCGGTGATATAGCATCCGATGCTTTTGCTGGTCTGATAGGAGGTTTAGGTTTTGCCTGCAGCGCTCAGTTCTCATCTGACGGGATTGCAGTTTTTGAACCGACTCATGGATCGGCTCCGAAATATGCTGATTTCGAAGTTTCAATTGTAAACCCCATTGCAATGATTGAATCGGCATGTATGATGCTTGATTATCTTGATGAGAAGAAAATTTCATCTAAAATCCGTAAAGCGGTTGCTGATGTTATTCTGGAAGGAAAAATCAGAACCTACGATATGATGAAGATGGCGGGCAGACCTGAAGTAGTAAAGAATGGAGCCGCCTCAACGTCTCAGATGACAGATGCCATTATTGCGGGATTAAAGTAACTTAAATAATTTCTAATGACTGAACAGGTTAAAAAACTGTGGCCGGAACTTGAGTGGATTAAAGATCAATCACTCAGGGAAAAAACTGCAAAAACATGGGAAACAGCTCTTGAAAGGAGTGTCCTGACAGCTGACGATCTTGAAAAAATACCATTTACACTTTTATGTGGTCCGGACCTTAAAGTAAGTTTTATGGCTCATAAAAGATGTGTGGTTCACATAGCCCGGGCAAGTGGTGAAAAGATGAATAGATTTTTCGGTTCCGACCTTCCCGTGAATATGGATGTCCTTATTTCAGGAGCTATCCTTGCCGATGTC
>JADGPU010000092.1 GCA_017882305.1 Bacteroidales bacterium
GAACTAAATTCGACAACATTGATAATTATATCGCCAGTTTTCCTGAAGAGACTCAGGAACTTTTGGAACGACTCCGCTTAACGATCAGAAAAGCTGCTCCGGAAGCTCAAGAGACAATCAATTATGGAATACCTACTTTTACCTTAAAAGGCAACCTGGTCCATTTTGCCGCTTTCAAAAATCATATTGGATTTTATCCGACATCATCAGGGATTGAAACATTCAAAAAAGATTTATCAGCTTATGATGGAGCAAAGGGTTCGGTAAAATTCCCGATTGACAAACCAATTCCTTTTGAACTGATCAGCAGGATCGTAAAATTCAGGGTTAAGGAAAATCAGGAAAAAGCGACCACTAAAAAATGACAAACGTATTAAAACAATTATTTTCATTTATTCTGCCAATCATTGTTTTGATTTTAGTCCCTTTAGACATTGAACCAAACATTTCAATTCATCATATCGCATTCCTTCTTGCAGGCCTTCTAATTATTTCCCTCGGATTGTATATTATGATATTGACAATATCAAAATTTATCATAATTGGTAAAGGGACATTAGCTCCATGGAGCCCGACTCGCAAACTGGTTATAGATGGAATGTACAGATATGTAAGGAATCCAATGATTATAGGAGTTTTAATTGTGTTAATAGGAGAATCCATTGCAATTTTATCAATGAACATATTCATATGGGCAGTGCTCTTTTTCATCATAAATAATATTTATTTTGTTTTGTTTGAAGAACCTCTTGTGGAGAAAAAGTTTGGAGCCGGGTATAGGGAGTATAAAAAGAATGTTCCCCGCTGGATTCCCAGACTGAAACCCTTTATTCCGAAATCTGAAAAGTAATCCAGGGTGCAGGATGCAGGTTTTGTAATACCTTGCCACATGCACCCTGTACACGTCTGTAACCATTCTTCGGGTTTTTGAACTGACACTGCAAACAAAAATTCAGTCCTGGTTGTTAAACATTAGTAAATTTAAAACTACATAGATATGGCAAGAGTCAGCACTTATCTCAATTTCTCCCGTAATACAGAGGAGGCCTTCAATTTTTACAGATCAATTTTCGGTGGAGAGTTTGGCGGACAAGGTATTAAAGACTGTTTAATGCATTATCAGTCGGCGGTGAAATAACAATGGAACTGCAAGACATGTTCTGGGGAGGTTATTACGGGAGTTATACAGAACAGACTTGAGCGTTACATTACGAAATGTAAATTCCCCGATTGTTCACACACCATTGAATCCGGGAGATTGTACAAATCAATAATGAAAAAAAAGAAAAAGAATAAATACTAATAATCATCTAAAAAACAGGCCGCCAAGACGGCGTGATTATCACTAAACAGGGAATTATGGAATACAGCCATTCTCATACCGATGTCGTTAAGTTAGGTAATGCCTTTAAGATAGGCATTACAATAAATATTATATTCATCATTGCTGAAGCCCTGTCGGGATTTATTTCGAACTCAATGGCTTTAATAGCTGATGCAGGTCATAACCTAAGCGATGTACTTGCACTCGCATTTTCATGGATTGCAGTTATTTTATCTCAGAGACAACCAACTCTGAAATTCACTTATGGGTTTCGACGCTCCACAATACTTGTTGCTTTACTTAATACAATCCTGTTACTGATAGCTGTCGCCTTCATTCTCTACCAAACTGTTCAAAGACTCCATAAGCCTATGGAGATAAACTCCTATAGTATGATGATTGTGGCAGGAATTGGTATCGGCATAAACGCTTTTACAGCATGGTTGTTTATGAAGGGAAAGAAGAACGATCTTAATATCAGGAGCGCATTTGTTCACTTTGTGGCAGATGCACTTGTTTCCCTGGGGGTAGTAGTAGCGGGTATTATTATGACATTTACAGGTATCCAATGGATTGATTCATTGGTTTCTTTTGCAATTATTACGGTTATACTATACGGATCATATAAGTTGTTAATTGATTCTGTTAATCTTGCCCTTGATGCAGTCCCCGATAATATTAAGATAGAGCTGGTAAGAGATTACCTTTTCGGATTACCGGAGGTAACCGGAGTTCATGATCTGCACATCTGGTCCCTGGGGACCACCGATGCTGCCCTGACAGTACATCTTACAACCTGCGAACAGACAGACGTAAGTTTTATCAGTTCAATCCAGCGTCATCTTCATAAACAATTTGATATTGAACATACAACCATCCAGGTAGAATATGGAGGTATGGAGGATTGTGGAAATAAATTCTAACCTGCATAAGAAGAAATCGGAAAACCACTGAACTTTCGTATTGATTTATTCGTTAATTCTTGAAAAGCTATACAAAACTTAAATGAAATGCGAAATCAGATTCTTGAAATAAAAACAGCACTTCAGATATCCAAGCCTCTGAATGAGGTATTTGAAGCAATAGTTGACCCTGTGAAAATGTCAAACTACTTCATTTCAACAAGCAGCGGGAGAATGGAAGAAGGTAAACAACTGACCTGGCAATTTCCTGAATTTGAAATGAATTTCCCTGTTCGCATCGGCAAAATAGAAAGAAACAAATACATATCATTTTATTGGGACATCGATGGTATTGAACTTTTAACTGAGATGACTCTTACACCAAAAACCAATGATTCAACCCTGGTAACCATTACGGAAAAAAGCAGGAAAAATGATGAAGCCGGTATCAAATGGCTGAAAGGGAACACAGAAGGCTGGGCTAACTTTCTTGCCTGTCTCAAAGCCTGGCTTGAATATGGGATAAATTTAAGAAAGGGGGCATTCGATTTCATGTCGGATAAAATCTGAAAATTTAAATAATTTCTCTTTTTTACTTCTCTTTTTTTACTTTCTCCTTTTTCCCTTCTCCTTTTTAATTCTGGTACGGTATTTGTGAATCAATTCATAAACAAATACCCTAACCTGAATCCATTTTGAAAATTTTCAGCATATTTGTTTTAGTACTGTCAGCATTAAACAGTCCCCACTCCTGTTTAGCAGGAATAAATCCTCAATACACTCCCCCTGACGATTCATTAAGAATCATAGAGAAAGTATATCTGCATGTCGACCGTGACAGTTATTACCCGGGCGACGATATCTGGTTCAAAGCGTACCTTATTGATGCTTCTGACAAGGTACTTTCCGGTCACAGCAACAACCTTCATGTTGAACTGATTTCCCCCGATTTAAAAATTATCGATAGTCGGGTTGTAAGACTGGATAATGGCCTGGGAAATGGTGATTTCCATTTGTCAGAAAAACTTCAATCGGGAAGATACAGGTTAAGGGCGTACACAAACTATATGCGGAACTCCGGAGATCAGTTATTCTTCAACAAAGACATTACAGTTATTAACTCAGAAGATGCCTTAAAAGCTTTTTCTGATAGCACAAATTATACTAGAAATAAATTGGAGATAAGTTTCTTCCCGGAAGGGGGTTCGTTAGTCGACAATGTCATTTCTGTTGTTGCATTTAAAGCTGTTGATACTCATGGAGCAGGCTGCGACGTAGCAGGAGAGATTTATTCGTCAACAGGAGAGATAGTTTCTACATTTAAAAGTACTCGTAGAGGCATGGGGTCCTTTTCACTAAATCCGCTTCCCGGATTAAGATATTATGCAATAACTAAGAACCAGGACATGGATCTGACCAGATATTATATTCCAAAGAGTTTTTCAACCGGTATTGTCTTAAGTATTTCCAAAAACCAGGTAGGTGAAATGTTATTAACTTTCAAAATAAGTCCTGAGACCTTACATCTGGTTCTGGATCATGATCTGTCACTTTCTGTTTCGGCACGTAATACAGCCTTTAAGATATATTCTTTCAGGATGAATTCTCTGAACAGTTCTCTTCATATACCGACTGATGATCTCCCTGAAGGTATTGTAATGTTGACATTATCAGGTTTGGATAATATTCCACTATGTGAAAGGCTGGTCTATATTCAGGCTAATGAAGATGTTAAAATAAATCTTGAAACAAACAGAGCAGTATATAACCAGCGTGATTCCGTCTCGTTAAAAATATCTTTATTAGTCAATTCGCGTATCCCACAGGATGCATTTCTTTCACTATCAGCAGCAGAAAACATTTTTACAGAGAAATCTTCCGTGTTTCCATCAACAATCTCTTCATGGTTTCTTCTTGAATCGGATGTACACGGGCCTGTGGAAGATCCCTCATATTATTTTGATCCTTCAAATGAAGATCGGTTTAAAGATCTCGATCTTCTTTTGCTTACTCAGGGATGGCGCGATTTTCAATGGAAGTATAAAGACATGAACTTCCAGCCTGAATATGGCTTTACAATCTCAGGCCGAGTAAGAAAAAAATTTGCTGATGTACCTTTGAATAACTCTAAAGTTAACCTGGCAATCTTTAAAAGTGGAAAACCACTTATATGTAGTATTCCGATTGACTCTTCAGGGAAATTTTGTCTTAAGGGAGTAGATATGACAGGTAGTGCAAAACTTATAGCAAGCGTCACAGGGGACAAAGACAATTTGAAGGGCTGGTTGCTTTTGGATTCCTCCAGATATACACCTGCAGAAGTCAGGATGGATATAAATCATACAAAGTTTATTCGGAATAATGATCATTCTTTAAATGACAACCAGATGATCAGTGAAGATCAGCTCAATAAAAAGAACCTTCACACATTTATCCAGTACGCAGAAATTAAAAACTCCATCCGGAAAAAGTATAAATTATCCGATACAATTGCTGTGGGTGAAGTAAATATAATTGCAGTACGACATGATGAACCCGAGTCTGCCCGAGCTAGAAGCAGAAGATACCTTATGGGCTCACCTGACAGAGAACTTGTGATCACACCCGATTTACAATCACTTTACAATAACGTATTTCACCTTATCGATTTCAGGTATCTGAATCCCTTCAAAGGACCGCAAAGGCTCGGCCACAGGATGAAACATCCGCTTTACATGATTGATGGTTCTCCGGTACCGGAAAGTGAAGTTAGAGCCCTTCCTATAAGCTGGGTCGAACGAATCGATGTAATTGATGAGAATGTGGCATCCCTGGAAGCAGTGAGAACAATAGTAGCGTATGAAGGTACGGATAGCTTAGGAAAAGGAGGCTATGGATATTCCGATGGTGCAATATCAATTATCTTAAAGGATGATAAAGATATTGTTAATAACTCAGTTTTTCACTCAGTAAATGTCAAATTTTCAGGATTTGACGAACCACGTATTTTCTATTCACCCAGGCATCATACTAAATTGGAATCCGATTACAAGCCTGATCTAAGGACCACTTTGTTCTGGGAGCCCAATATTAAAGTGGAAAATAACAAAGATTTTTTCCTGAATTATTTCAATGCAGATAATCCTTCAAAAGTGAAGGTAATTGTCGAAGGTATAACTACGGCCGGAATACCTGTGACCGGGAAGATAGAGTATGAAGTGAGATAAATTATGCTTCATAAATTTTATGTTGATCTAAAGAGAATTTTTATACTTGGAGTACAACCAGTCCTGATTTATTATCAGTATTAAATGGATATTATATGAAATTAGCAGGAGATTCTTCGCTTCACTTCGTTTCGCTCAGAATGACAGTTATTTGTGTTATTGAGGATGGGGTGGTTGGAGGCTGTGCCTCCAACCACCCCATCCTCCACTTTTACTCTCTAAATGCTTGTCATTCTGAGCGAAGCGAAGAATCTCCTGCTTTTAGTCCGTCAGCAGTAATTTTTAATTAAAAACAAGATTATGAAAACATTTAAAAGTATTTTGATTCTTTCTTTGATGACATTCCTGATTTTTGGATTTGGCATATTTGGTGAGATGCCGAAAGGCTGGTTTAAAGCCGGAAGTATTCCGGATAGTTATAAATTTGGAACAGATAGTATCGTTTTTAAAAATGGAAATAAGAGCGTATCTATTGAATCAATGGATAAAAATATTGAAGGATTTGCAACAATAATGCAAACCTGCAATGCTAAAAATTATTTAGGAACGAGAATTAAAATGACCGGTCACATTAAGTCTGAGAATGTCACAGACTGGGCAGGGATGTGGTTGCGGATTGACTCAAAAACACATGGTGAATCACTGGGTTTTGACAATATGCAGGATAGACCAGTAACAGGAACTTCTGACTGGACCAAATGCGAGATCATTATGGATATACCTGTGGAGAGTATAACTTTAAATTTCGGTGCATTAATAAGCGGGACCGGTAAGATCTGGTTTGATAATGTTTCTTTTGAAATCCTGGATAATGCAAAGCCAAAGATTTCAAATGATCTAATCACTTTACCCGTTCCGGAAAAACCCGTCAACCTTGATTTTGAAGAATAACTGTACACAATGCTGATTATTAACCGAATAAATAACGCTGTCGGATGATAACAGTCAAGCGTTTCCTTTTAATAATATTAAACATTGGGTTGTTTTTGCCTCTGCCGGCCCAATCCTATAGCCCTCAACAAATTGAGCTGGCAGAACGGCTCCATTCCCTGGCTAATAACGCTCCTCCTGAACTGGTTTATATCCAGACCAGCAAAGACATTTATGAAACTGGTGAAGATCTATGGTTCAAAGTATACCTGCTTGATGCACAATATCTGATTCCTTCGCTGCTAAGTAAGACTCTTTACCTGCAGTTATTAAATGAAGCAAGTAAGAAAGCAGTCTGGGAGGAAAAATATGAAATTCAAAATGGTTTTGCCAACGGGCGCGTATACCTTGGGAGTACACTACCCGAAGGGTATTACCTTCTTGCAGCTTATACCCCAAATTCATTCTTTGGTGATACCACTGAATTTTATGCTGTCAGGAGAATAAAGGTCACAAAAGATATTTCTTCTCAGCCATTAAAAAACATGCCAGTGCCAATCAGGCAGAACCCGATACAATTTACAACTTTTCCTGAAGGAGGAGGCCTGGTACATGGAATACAAAGCAAACTGGCATTTAAAGCTGTAAACAGCAATGGCGAACCTGTTGATATTAAAGGAACATTATTTGAAGACAACTCTCCCCTGATTGAATTTAAAAGTACACATGCAGGTATGGGGAGCTTTTATTTTACACCAGATACTGTTAAGAAATACCTTATCCGGCTTACAGAACCTGCAACAGACAGTATCTTTTTTATACAGGAAATTTATCCTTCAGGAATGACTATGCAACTGGTTGGAAGAGATAATGAGTCACTCTCTTTTAAAGTATCTCAAAACCCCGGACTTAAACCACAAGACATATACCTGAGAGTTCAGTGCCGTGGTGTTGTTTATGGAATGACAATGGCGAAGTTAAAAAGGGAATTAAAGATAAAAGTACCTCTGAACGGTCTCCCACAGGGCATAGCGGAGGTGACCCTTTTCAATAGCAGTTTAGTCCCGGTAGCTGAAAGGCTGGTGTATATCAACCTGGAACGGAAACTTAATATAACCGCCAGACTTTCAAAAGAAATCTATTCTACCAGAGGTAAAGCAACTCTCAAAATAACAGTTAAAGATGAAATCGGGAAGCCGGTAGAGGCCAATCTAGGTTTAAGTGTCTTTGATAAACTTTATCAAAATTCAGCGGACTCCAATAATATCCTTACGCACTTCTACCTTTCAACTCAGCTGAAAGGGAGGATTTATAACCCCTCATTTTATTTTAACAGCAATAGCAAAGGTCACGATGAAGCATTGGATTTACTGATGCTGACACAGGGGTGGAGGAAGTATGTCTGGAATGAAGTGAATCTGAAAAAATTCCGGGAAGCCCGACAGAAGGTTATTTTTGACGGAATAAAAGGGGAAATATATTATCCGAACAGAAAAAAGAAGATTCTCAAGGAACATTTATTCGTTATGGCTTTTTCTCCAAACAAGGATAGTATTAAGGTTGTAATACCGGCAGATTCGACAGGTAAATTTAATGTTTCTGCAGATCGGCTGAAAGAATGGGAAAATGACTACGTGTATCTTAAACCTTTTGGACCTTATGAATCTCAACGCCCTAAAAAAACGTGGGACCCTTTAGCACCTCCTGAATTTAATTTCCATATCAAATTAAGGGACCCTTTTGAAACAATCAACCGGTTATTGAAATATAATGAATTTACATATCCGTTGCCTGGCTTAATAAATGAAAAGAAAGACACCAACGACTTATATGAGGTAGAGTCTAATGTTATTAGGATAAAAGAGGTTACAATCAAAGGACCAAAAGCAAAAACTATCAGGGGAAAATACCTGGGATCTCTGGATAGTATTGAAATGGCTAAAGCGGATGATGACTATGTCTGCAGATATGGCGTTCTGAATTGTCCCAGACATGACCGTAACGAACCACTGACAACAATACCCAGGCAGGGGAAAGAGTATTTTGTGATTTATGATTATAATACCCCTGGCGAACGCACACGAAGAATAACATACTGGCGGCCTAAATATTCAGAAGATGAATTGTTGATGATAAATAATTTGTTGAGGATTAAAGCTTATTATGGTAAACGTGAGTTCTATCAACCAAACTATGATAAGGAGACAGATGAAGCGAAAGTCCCGGATTTCCGTAATACCTTGCTGTGGGAGCCATCGGTTATTACAGATGAAAACGGGGAAGCCACATTAAGTTTTTATTGTTCTGATATTAATACTGATTTTGTTGGAAGAATAGAAGGAGTTGGTGGTGAAGGCTTGTTAGGTACCGGCAATTTTAAATTTACAGTCAGAAAACTAAAACCTGCTCGATAGAAAATGTCTATACCTGATTTTGATGATATTATCTTTGAAAAAATCAATAAGAAATATGGTGCCTATTTCTTAAGAAAGAGTTACAACCGAACTGTTATTGCGGCTATTATTTCAGCTTGTATTTTAGGATCTGCAACAGTATTAATTCCGTACTTCATATTCCCTTCAGAAAGAAGTAAAGAGATATATAATTCAATATATGTCACTATGGAAAACATGAGACAGCCCGATGAACCGGCAGGTCTGCCACGGCTGCCGGTATCCCCCGCTCCTCCCCGGGCTAAAGCTGCTGAGAGAATTGTAGCTCCTGTGATCAGATACGTAGTTCCCAAAGTAGTGGATTCAATACCATCGCCTGAAAAACAAGTTGATTTAACTATAGATTCAGTACCCGGGGCTTTAACAGGTCAGGAGACAATAAATGGTTCGGGAAACGGGACAGGTACGTTTTCAGAAGGTGGTGGCGGCGGCGGAAACGGTAGTGGCGGTAATGGACTATTTTCTGTTGTTGACGAAATGCCAAAGTTCAGGGGAGGCGATATCAACAAGTTTCGTGAATGGGTTCAGAAGAAGACTAAATATCCCGAAGTTGCCACTGTTAATGGAATACATGGGAAGGTATATGTTACATTTATTATCGAAAAGGACGGTTCTGTTACTAATGTAAAAGTAGTTAAGGGAGTAGACCCGCTAATAAATGATGAAGCATTAAAAGCGGTGAGTTCCTCTCCTAAATGGACCCCCGGCAGAAATAGAGGAGTATCAGTCAGAGTCTCATATATAATAACAGTGAATTTCGAACTTTAATAAAAAGCAAGTAAATAATAATTCTTTGATCATAACTTTTACTATTTTTCAATTTGATATAAATTACCATGGTTACCCGCTTAAGACTTCTCTTAATCTTAATTTTTCTAACCTGGCAGGCAAATTCGGCATTTCTTTACCCCCAGTCATCCGAGTACTTTGACGGGAAAGTTATTAATTCATCTACCTCTGAGCCTGTGCCATTTGCAACAATTAAGCTTAAAAATAATCAACTGGGAGTCTATGCAAATGCTGAGGGCGATTTTAAGATAGCCCGCAATTCAGAATTTCAGGATGATAGTTTATTAATAACATGCATAGGTTTTAAGCAATGCTCCTTAGCTTTTAAAGACCTGAGCGGAAATGACGT
Organism: Bacteroidales bacterium; assembly: GCA_017882305.1. GTDB lineage: Bacteria > Bacteroidota > Bacteroidia > Bacteroidales > VadinHA17 > LD21. The sequence continues at coordinate 9,894 of JADGPU010000092.1, forward strand.
AAATAGAGTCTTCCTGACTCCTGTGATTTACGGACTTCGTGAGGTTAAAGTTATAGCTTCGCGTAGTAAATTAAATTCAGTTGTGATTATCAGAAGAGCAATAAGAAAAATAGCTAATAATTATCCTGTTAAACCGTACAATTATATTGCATATTACAGAGATTATCAAAAAAGAGAAAGTAATTATATGAATCTTAATGAAGCAATTATTCAGACGCTTGATAATGGGTTCAGTTCAGAATCCATCTCAAATAAATACCGGTTGCTTGATTTTAGAAAAAATACAGACTTCCCCAGGATGAATATTTCTCCATACTATGACTTATATGATTCCCCTGATTTGAATAACTCCAATAAAACTATCCCAAGTGCGATTCTTGGTGATCAGTACGGCAATGAACTTTTCATTTTAATGGTTCACGATCCTGTCAGGAATTTCAATACAAGATCCTTCTCTTTCATTGAGACTTTTTCGACTGATTTTCTCTTTAACCACAGTTTTTCTGAACCTGCAAAAGTTTTTAATAATAATTTGTTGCTCTATAAGATTGATTTCGAAGCTAAGTACAAGATAACCGGAGACTCTTTACAAGCTTCAGGCGCCATCTATATTCAGCCGAAAGATTATTCAATTCATAAAATCGAGTATTCCTGTTTTTACAAGAATAAAGGAGAGGGCTTAAAGAAAATGTTCAATATTGATGTTGAATATGGTTACTCGAATTCCGATGACTCTTTAATGTGCCTGAAATATATTTCTTTCAACAATATTTTCAATGTGATGGATTCGGATGATAATACTTATTTCAGAGTACTGGACTCATACCTGGATACACAAACCAATTTAAAATCAACAGTGGTTCTTTATTTAAATAACATGATTGATCCGGTATCTGCTTCCAGAAAAGAGCACTATGAAATAATGGCCGGTAAAAAAGCAGTAAAAATTGATCATATTCAGGTCACCGGGAAGCACATATATATCAGAATAAAAAATTATGATCTTAAGGCTGTACGGGATTCAGTCCGGGTTACTGTCCGGAATATCAAAGATATAAATGGTAATATTCTCGATAAACGAAAATCAATAGAACTTTATCAGTACAGAGAGCTCTTTGTACAGGAGTATAATAAACCTCTGCCATTAAAAGACAGCTGCTACATGCAATACTTACCCCTGGAAAAAAATTGCTTATCAAAATATAGTGGTAATGAAAAATATTGGATGAACACTCCGGAAAATATTAAAATTAACAAGTAAATAAAATTATTGGAATCAACAATTAGCTCATGTAACATTGCTTGTCAAAGACTATGGTGAAGCATTTGAGATTTATACCAAAAAATTACATTTTGGCCTGATTGAAGACACACTGTTAAATGAGACTACAATAAAGTTAATAATGAAGCCGAACATTTTGTACTTTTACAGTAAACCAAATATTTACCTGATTAATAATAGACGAAAGGATTAAAATAATGAAAAGGCGAGTTTTATATCTGTTATTCTTATTATTGACAATTGGATGTAGTAATCATCCTTCAATATTATGGGATTTTCGATCGTTCTATAAACCAGCCGAAAACCCTGTTCTGAAAGCCGATTCAACATTCACTTTTATCAGTCCAATAAAAAATGAATTTGTAAGATGGCAAAGAGCAGATGTGTTTAACCCTGCGGCTATCGTAAAAGACAATAAAGTTTATCTGTTATACCGGAGTGAAGATAATCCGGCAGCGATTCCTGGTGGACGCACCTCCAGAATTGGTTTGGCTTACAGTAACGATGGAATTCATTTTATAAAATATCCGACACCGGTTTTATATCCCGATAGCAGCAAATTTATTCAATACGACTGGCCCGGAGGTTGTGAGGATCCAAGAATTGTTCAGACAGAAGATAGTTTGTATGTCCTGGCTTATACTTCATGGAATTATAAAGTTGCACGATTAAGTATAGCAGTCTCCAGAGATTTGATTCATTGGGAAAAGAAAGGACCGGCATTTGCGAAGGCTTATAATGGTAAGTTTCTTGACATATGGTCTAAATCCGGATCTATAATCACAAGAAAGGTAGAAGATCGTCTGGTTGCAGCAAAAATTAACGGAAAATATGGAATGTACTGGGGAGAAAATTTTGTCAATCTTGCCTGGTCTGATAATCTGATAGACTGGTATCCATCACTCAATGATAATGGAGAACTTAAAGCTGTAATCAGTCCGAGAAAAAACAAATTTGACAGCAACCTTACCGAATGCGGACCTCCTGCACTGATTAATGATGAAGGAATAGTGTTATTTTATAATGGTAAAAACTCTGAAGGAGAGGATGCTGAAGTAAAAGTACCAAAAGGGACCTACTCAGTGGGAAAGGTTGTATTCGATATTAATAATCCTGAAAAGATTATTTCCCGTTCAGATACATGTTTGTTGAAACCTACGTTGCCCCATGAGCTTACAGGGCAATATAAATCAGGAACAACATTTTCTGAAGGGCTGGTTTATTTTCATGAGAAATGGATTCTGTATTATGGAACTGCAGATTCATTTGTTGGTGTGGCAATATCAAAATAGGGATACCAAACACTCCATCCGAATGATTTCATTAGATTCTCTGACTATGATGGCATTAAAATTGAGGCATACAAATTATTGAATAACAACCTGTAACCATGAGAAAATACCTCTTAATTGTTTCGACGATTATCTTAAGTCTTATTTCTTGTGAGTCAAATAAAGAGACCCCGGATCAGGATATAGTTTTAAAGATTGGAAACGACTTAAAATACAAATACAGTGACATTGAATTGTACGATTCATCCACCCATATTTTATATTTTAAAGAGTTACATCCGGAATTTGATAAAATCAATCAGTCAACATTTACATTTTTAGCAGATGGAGCTGAGGTGTATACAGGTTCTTTCTGGCCAGCCTACTTTAATTCCATGCCCTCGGGCCCGTTTATTTCTTCCCCATCTTTTTTTCAAAATTATGCCCTCAGAGTCGAAAACTGGAGAATCGATGACAAAACTGATCCGAGAAATGATCCGCAGCTGATGCAATCTCTGAAAGAACACAACCTTTTGCATTCCGGACTTTCTGTTCAGATTAATCCTCCTGAAATAAACGGGACACAATTGACCTTATCGTTTACTGTTACTAATCAGGATAAGTCAGACCTGTTAATCCTTGACCTCGACAAGATTGGGCCAAACCTCTTTCATTACTTTACCAATGGACTTACCGTAAGAAATCTGAACTCTGATATTGTTTTTTCAAGTAATATAAAATATGAGACTCCCTCTTCCTGGAATAGTTGGAAAATTGAATGGTTATCCCCGATAAAATCAGGGGACTCCAGACAATTCAAAATAGATTATACAATCAGCTCTCCACTATATCCGGGAGAGTATAATGCATTTTTTATATTCCCGGGTTTAGAATTCCAGGTAGCAAAAGAGCAGTTGATTCAGGAAGCTGGCCGAATCTGGCTGGGGGATGTACAGATAAACAAGTCAATAACCATCAGATAAGAATCAATTAGTCTTATCTTAATACCGTCAGGAAGGCTGACACCACTTTGCAATTACATGAACTCATCCATGGAGCGTGAGTTCATGAAAGTGATCAACAAACCTTTGACAATTTTGTTATATAGTTCGATTATTTACTCTCTGAGAATATAAGAGTATCATATAAATAGTAATTAAATGGAAAAAAGTAACCACCCGACTATGGCAAATGGCAAAATATGCTATATAGAAATTCCCGCAATTGATGTTTTGCTCTCAGCATCTTTTTATAAAAAATATTCGGCTGGCAAATCCGTGAGCGAAGCGATGGTTATATCGCTTTTGATGATACTGTAAATGAAGTTAGCGGTACCTGGGTGATCGGACGGAGTCCTACAACTGAAACCGGATTATTAATTTATATTATGGTTGACAGCGTAATATCAACAATAAAGGCAATCATTGCTCAAGGAGGTAAGATAGTCCAGCCTGTTGGTGTTTACGCTCCGGAGATAACTGCAAGATTCAGTGACCCGGCCGGGAATATATTCGGGCTGTACCAGGAACCATTGAAAGACTAGTTCATAGTAACTCTGTGTA
>JADGPU010000169.1 GCA_017882305.1 Bacteroidales bacterium
CGAGAGAAAAATACTTGAAGAAAAAGTCAGCCAACGAACATATGAAATTCAAAATCAAAAAAATGAAATTGAGCTGCAACGGGATATGATTGATGAAAAGAATGCCAATATCACCTCAAGTATTAAGTATGCGAGCCATATACAAAATGCAGTTTTGCCTCCAACAGAACTCATAGATAATTTATTTCCTGACAATTTTATCCTGAATAAACCAAAAGACATAGTAAGTGGTGACTTTTACTGGTTGGCAGAAAAGGATAATAAAATAGTTTTTACTGTAGCGGATTGTACAGGACATGGAGTTCCTGGCGCATTTATGAGCCTCCTGGGCATTACATTATTAAATGAGATAGTAAATATCCGGGGAATCACAAGATCAGATACTATTGTCACTGAGCTGCGTGAAAAGCTTATTAATTCCCTTCAGCAAAGCAGGAAGGATATTCCCACCTCGGATGGATTTGATATAGCTTTATGTGTGCTTGATCAGCAACAAAAAATAATTCAATTTACCGGAGGTATGAATAATCTTATTTACATTCATGAAGGGAAACTGGAGGTGATAAGGGCAGATCGTAATTCTGTCTGTGTTGTATATGACTATTCCGGTCCTTTTACAATGAAGGAAATTGAATATAAAAAAGGAGATGTATTTTACCTCTTTTCCGATGGATATCAGGATCAGTTTGGTGGGGAACATGACAGAAAGTTTTTTGTGCATCGGTTTTATACTTTGTTGCTAGACATTCATAGAATGCCAATGTTAAAGCAAAGAGAAATGCTGGAAAAGAATCTTAAGGAATGGATGAGAGATAATGTTCAAACAGATGATATTACAGTGATGGGCATCCGATTATAAGAAACAGAATCCCTCCGTAATACCAAAAGTCAAATGAAGGAGGACCTGAATAGATTATTAATTGAAGCTTTAGGGAAATTATTCCCGGTTTTTATTGTTGAGCACGATCCTGAATGGAAAAACCTGTTCCTTATTGAAAAACAGATTTCATTAAAGATATTATAAAGAGAGCCAGGGTAGAATTAAAGAATAAACCTTAATTTTAAGTTCAATTTTAGATTTAAAATTATATTACCATGATTAAAAACAACATTATTTATTCTATCGTGATATTCTTGCTGATTATCACCGGACCAACCGTATTTGCACAGGATATTCAGAAATCAGCTTCGATCTCGCTGAAAAGTAAACCAATTCCCCTTGCCAGCTTTAAACATGGTGATGTCGGAAATCCTTCAATTAAGGGAATAGTTAAAATTTCCAATAATGGATTTGATATAACAGCAGGTGGCGCTGACATCTGGGGAGTAAAAGACGAATTCAATTTTGTATATGTCGAACGCGTCGGGGATTTTGACCTTGTATCGCGTATTGAAAGTCTTAGTGCTGCTGATTTATATACAAAAGCCGGACTAATGGCACGTGAAGATCTTACTGCAGATTGTAGACATATTTATTTCCAGGTGTTCTCTGATAATAACCCCAGAAATAAAAATAACGGCGGATATGAATTTCAATATCGACAGGTAAAAGACAGTGCAATGAAAGCTATCTATCCCAAAAGATCCGAAGGTGCTCCTGAATTCCCGGTTGCATATCCAAATGTCTGGATCAGACTACAACGTACTAATAATGACTTCACTGGATACTATAGTACTGATGGAAAGACCTGGAAAGTATACACAACTTTTACTCTTGAGCTTCCATCAAAAATTTATCTGGGATTGGCAGTTACCTCGCATAATACAAGCCGTACTTCATCTGCTGGGTTCAGGAACATAGAGGAGCTTAAAAATTGAAATCTAAATGGACTAAATGATGATTATTGACCATGTTGCTATCTGGACCACACAGCTGGAGAAGTTAAAGGATTTTTATGTTAAGTACTTCAATGGGCGGGCAAATGAAAAGTACTTGAATAAGGAGAGACATTTTGAAAGTTACTTCGTGGCATTTGATTCAGGTACCAGACTGGAATTAATGCAGATGCCCGGAATTCCTCAGAATCTAAACGACCCTGTTGAGAAACAGTATCAGGGAATTATCCATTTATCATTCGGCATGGAAAACATGGATATGGTCGATGAAAAATTAATTGAACTGACACAAGACGGATTTAAAATTTTAAGGGGACCAAGAAAAACCGGTGATGGCTATTGGGAATTTGAAACGCTCGACCCGGATAATAACAGGATTGAAGTATCCTCTGTTTTTATCGATTAGTTTAAAAATATAGTGTCTGTATTCAATTTATCCCCTTTCATTTTCCCCCAGAGGGGAAAGGTAAAGTTACTGGGGGTGTTGAAAAAGACATTAATTGTAGTGTTTTCCCTTAGTGTTACTTTGTAGTGTACTTTGTGATCCTTTGTGGTTCAATGTATTAGCTTTTACCATAAGGTACACAAAGGGTTACACTAAGGTTCACAAAGAGTTTTTGATATAGTTAATATTACTTTTGTTGATGATGAAGGAAATAGCAGCCATACTTCTGGAAAATGACAATGGTGAATTTCTACTCTATCTGCGCGATAACAAGCCTGACATACCTTTCCCCGACCACTGGGATCTGATCGGCGGCCATGTGGAAGAAGGAGAAACACCTGAAGAGGCGCTGGTACGTGAAGTTAAAGAAGAACTGGACATTGATCTCAAGGAATATATCTTTTATAAAAAGTATGAATGTCTTACCGGCGATGCATATGAAAATATTAAATATATCTATTCAGGAAAAATAAATCTGCCGATTGAAGAAATTACTCTTCTCGAGGGAGTTCGTCCCAAGTACTTTTCGAGGGCGGAAATTCCCAATGTTAAGTTCGCAAATATTCTTAAATCAATTGTGATGGAATATATTGCAGATCACAAAATAGGTGGGAAATGAGATCACAAAATTCTTAATTCACTATTTGTAATCTTTCCAGAAAACAGGTTTCTGAGTCGTTCCTCTTGTCGTACAATCTGCGCATCCCCTGGTATATGTAATTACTTTGTATGTCGGAGGTGGGTAAAAGTGCTCTATAATTACCCAAGCGGTTTCATTCAGATTTGGAATAAAGGCACCATTGAAAACGGTGTCAGCAATGCAATCATCATCAGTATACAGGTTAGCCTGGCCAAAAAAATTATCTTTTATGAATATCCTCCTGGATGTAGTGGCGGAAACACTGAAAAACCCAACTACTTTTACATCAGGATTATCAATACAACGTACATTGCTTATGATTCCCGACGGTATCATGTCATATAGCCCACCTACCTGTTCGGAAATATTTTGCAGTTTCTCCCAATATGTGTATTCGTCCTCGTTAAGGGAATATTGGTTAACTAATATGCTGTATTTTACTTTTAACCGGTCCGACTGATTTGAAATATAATTCAGCTTATACCTCAGTATCCTCGTTTCTGCCAGGGATCCTGTGCTTTTAATGTTGATTTTATCAGAATTGCTTGAAATCCAGCATGTGCTATTCGGAACATTATATGGAATCCTAAATTCCCACGTTTCAGTATACTCCCATCTGTAATACCTGCATTGATTTGTCGGGTCGTGCGTATTTAAAAAGATCTGGCAACCCTCGGGAGGCTGACTCCACATATTATTTTCTGAAATTTCTACTTTTTCATAATAAATACTATCTATTGGTGGTACAGGCTTCATTTCTATAGGATATGATTCGAACCTGTGTTTATTTTTATCTGTACTTGGATCAATATGCAAAGTATAGAATCGCCCTATAGTTCCAATAAATATTGAAGGATCTGTAACATAGGTTCCTGTATCTGTTTCTCTAAAGTAGAACGCGTTGCCAAGATCATCTGTAATTGAGACATAGTATCCTGTTAGAGGTTTAGCATTGCTTCTAATTCCTATAGGAAGGGTACTTGACAATTTTAAGGTGTTTGCACCGGGTTGATCAGTTATCAGCCCTTCGACAACAAGTAATTCCGGATTCTCATTCGTTTGAGGAATAAACTTCGTTACACAACAAGTTAGAAGCAGTATAAATGGAATCAGTACTTGTATAAGTTTCATATGCATATTTAGAAGGGCTTATCAGATCAGGAATAAAAACAAACAACCTGATCACCTTCAGGTTTTCGAATTGTTCTATGAAAAATTATTACCTAACCTTTATAATTTCTTACAAAAATAGATAATAATCAGGTATGCTTTGCATAAAAGTACTGATTACCGCATATGTGCCCCCATTTTGCTTCGCATAAGTCGGAAGCAGCGTCAGAGGTTATTGTCAGAAAAACGAAATAAGGGACTAAAGAATAAATAAGCATTATACACGTCAATTTTTTGTATTTTGCACTTAACTATCTTTAAGTCTTTAGCGAATAAAAAAATAAGGAATGAGCCCGATTAAGAAATTATTAATGCTTCTTCTGATTATCACCTGCGCAACCGGCGCAATTAGTAATGCTCAGACAATTTCTGTCAAATCACCCGATAATAACATTGTAGTTACTATCAGTAATAACGAACAACTTATTTATTCG
>JADGPU010000170.1 GCA_017882305.1 Bacteroidales bacterium
ACGATAACGAAAGCTTGAAATGAAAAAGAATATAAAAAATCCTGCAATAATATAGTATAGTGCCTTGTCAAACAAATTCTTAGACCTTACTTTAATCATGATCCATATTAATACAACAATGATAAACGGATTATGAAAGAAAAACTGGCTTGTCAGGTATTCAGGAACATGCCTTGGATCAAATGCAGAGACTCTTTCGATCAGATGATATCTGACAGAGGGGAAATCGTTTGAATATTGCCAGAACAAATGTGGGAAGAATAATAATAAAGAGATAAATGCTGCCGAATAGAATTTGACATTTTTCAACAATCCAGGATTTGAAAGAATTATAAGGATAATTAAAAGTCCGCCATGATATTTACTGTACATCAGCGCAGAAATTGAAATGCCAAGGAAAAGCGTATTCTGCCACGTCTCATTCTCTAAAAACCTCTTATATCCCAGGAGAAAAATCGCTGAGAATAGTATCAAAGGAGCATCGGGAGTAGCAATAAAGCTGTAGATATTATATACAGGCAGTATTACAACTAACATGAAAAATAGCAGGATGTTCTCTTTTTTCATTCGCCGTTCTTTATCAGTAACCAGCCAGATTACGGATAAGGTAACCAACTGACTTAAAACAACAATTAGCCTGACACCCAGTTCATTGTGAAAGAAAGAATATCCGATCCTGATCATCAGTGCGATCATAGGAGGATGATCAAAATATCCCCATGCAAGATATTTTGAGTACATCCAGTAATAAGCTTCATCATTGTTTAATGAGGTAAACCTGGCCTGTACCAGGTTTAAAATTCCCCAGGCAGTCAGGAAGAGTATAAAAGGATTTAAAAAAAATGCTTTTAATTTAATATTCATTTTTCGTTCAGAATAAACTCAATTCTTTTCAGCTCTTCCTCACTGAATTTAAGATTATTAAGTGTTTTCAGATTATCATCGAGTTGCTCTACTTTACTTACACCAATAAGTACTGATGTCACCCTCGGATCTTTTAGCAACCAGGCTATAGCCATCTGGGCAAGAGATTGATTACGATTTGCTGCAATCTCGTTAAGCCGCTTTGCTTTTGAAATTTTTTGTCCGGTAACATCTTCAATTTTTAAGAATCCATCTGGTTTATACGCCCTCGAATCAACAGGTATGCCTTTCAGATATTTATCGGTAAGCAATCCTTGTTCAAGAGGGGAGAAAGGGATACACCCGATACCGGTTTCCTCAAGCACATCGAGCAGTCCGTTCTCAACCCATCTGTTAAACATTGAATATTTGGGTTGATGAATAAGACAATTAACATGCATCTCTTTAAGTATCTCTGCAGCCTTTCTCGTAAGATCAGCCGGGTAACTTGAAATTCCCGCATACAACGCCTTTCCCTGATGAACTGCCTGTGCCAGCGCTCCCATTGTCTCTTCAAGAGGAGTTTCCGGATCGGGACGATGAGAATAGAAAATATCTACGTATTCCAGATTCATTCGTTTAAGACTCTGGTCGAGGCTTGAAAGCAGATATTTTCTTGAACCAAAATCGCCATAAGGTCCGGGCCACATCTCCCAGCCTGCTTTTGTGGATATAATCATTTCATCACGCAGATTGCTGAAATCCTTTTTCAGTATTATTCCGAAGTTCTCCTCAGCTGATCCGGGAAGCGGTCCATAATTATTTGCCAGGTCAAAATGTGTTATTCCGGCATCAAAAGCTCGCCACAGGATCTTTCTGAAATTTTCGAATACGTCAACAGATCCAAAATTATGCCACAACCCAAGTGAAATTTCTGGTAATCTGATTCCGCTTTTTCCGCAGCGCCTATAATTCATATTATCGTAACGCTCTTTTAAAGGACTATAGGTCATCTTATTCTTTTGTTATAAGTATATTATTAATAATGAGATCTCAAAACGCATTTCCTTATATATTGTAAGTACTTACAGGGCTACTTTTATGTTTCAAAGTTATACAAATTTCCGCTTGAAGAAGTTCTGCCTCTGTCACTGACAGAATTGGACTAGTCTATTGTAACGCCCATAAGTGATCAGGAACTACTGAAAACAAAAAAAACGGTGCCTCGGGCACCGTCTGCAAGATGATTAAAGCTTTCCGGTTATTACTTCTTTTACTTTGGAGTCGGCTTCATTTGAGGCATCTTCTTAACAAATTTCCCATCTTTGTCATAAACAAGAGTCTCAGTGGCGGTCCCTTTGACAATAACTACCTCACAGGTAACTACGTTATTTGCAGTTACACTTGCTGCTTCTTTAATAGTGAAACCGACATAATCTTTAGCAACATTGTCTGTTATAGCTTTCTGAAGCTCCGTCACCTTGACGGCAGTACGGATGGCTTTCTCATTCGTCCCTGTGGTAACGGTGGACTTTGTTGTAGTAGTAGACTTTTTCTGGGTGCTGGTCGTATCTTTGACCTGTGCATTCACAACCAGAGCTGCAATCACGAATACGAAAACGAAAAGTGTTTTTTTCATAATTTAATTTTTTTGGTTTATAATTATTACTATTATTATTTGCAATGGTCAGATACATTTATCGCATCCGGCCAGTGAAATTGCAATTTTCATAAATAACTTAACGGAAAGCCATTAACTCCAACCTTAGGAGGTCAATATAATAATTCAATCAAATGTGATCAAAGCCAAAGTCTTCTCCGTAAATACTTAATATTATACTGCAAAGGTGAAAATCTTTATACTGGAAAGTGTTACATAACTTTATAAAAAGATTACATGATTCACACATTTTCAAGATCAAGCTGAAAATCAATAGTGCTGATTCAATCCATCAGGTCCCTCAAAAGGGGAATTGGGTGGGTGGATTTTAATTATTAAAATTTCCTGATTTCTTGTCCAAATAAATTAACACTTGGTCAAAATCTCATATTTAGAAATAATTCTGAATGATCGATGATTATTATTTTCTATTACTCTGGTTTTCTTTGCTTTAGTTTCTTCAATTAATCTGATTATCCACAATTACCCAAATTTGATGGTAAATTTTACACTCTTTTTGACGAATCCACTCTGTTCGTTTATTAATCATTGATTCCTGTAATTATTCAGTCGGATTTCTGCGATAAGAAATAATTATCATAGCTCATTTGGCCATTAATTGGGCATTTGACACTTGACAGCAATACTTTTTAGCAATACATTTACTCGATAATTAAACGACAGAATAGATGATAATATTTCTTAATATTTTATCAGGAGTAATTAAAGTTAAAATTTAAAATCATGGCAACGAAAATATATTACCGTATTACTTCACATGAAATTGGAGAGGTTTTACTAAAAAGGAGAAAGATAGCTAAAGCATTACGCTGGTGGTTACGTGAAAACGGATGCATTTACACCTCTACATATTGTTTCATTTAAGTCCGGTTACAATTCCTTACTGGTTAAGAATATTATTAAGGGCGAAAACAGTACTTTAAATTAAAAGGAGAACTCTGAAATGAAAAAGCTTTTGTTTTTGGTATTAATGGGTATAATCATCTCATGCAGCACAACAAAAAAGTCTGCCTCACTTCTTCAGGAAGATCAATTCTTTATCACAAGAAGATACATTGGTAATTTCATGGATTATTGTCATACCGAGCCAAAGATAGTTGGAGGCAATGATCTAATCTGGATTAAAACTACTATTTACAGCTCTTACGGTAAAATATCAGCGTATAGTAAAAAATGTGATTTTTCTCTGGGTGATAAGATTTATTTAAGACCCATATCTTCCACTCCCGGAAATTTGGGGAATTGGGTTTATCAGATTGAAAATGATTCTTCAGTTAATTACAGGGTAAGTGAATTTCGATTTGAAAATAACATTTTTACCAGGAGCCAGTCTCTATAAAAATACTTAGGATAGTATGGTATAATTCCATCCTTTGATTTGCACTCAGCCTAAAGGTGCTCGGGTTGCTTTCATTATGTTGCATGTTAAAATTCATAAGTCTAAGGTATACAACATAAATTGCAACCTTCACTATGAATAAATGGGAGCCTGCTGCAGTCAATTTTAATCGGCATCCGTGGGTTTGTCTGTCAGTCCATTAAATCGCAACAACTAAGTCTGGGATTTTGGGAACAGGCTTTTTTATTTCTATTATTAACTAATAGTAGAAAACCTGTACCTTGAATCATGTGACCTTAAAGCACATGACTTAACAATAAGCACTTAAAACATATTTTAATGTCCAATTTACTCCGGCTAATCTGGCAAGGGGCATTGGTTTTTATATATTACGAACATATTCGATTTCAAATTGTTATAATACCGGAGACCAGAAACCAAATAAGAAAACGGGGTGAAACCGAACGACCTTATGAGTAGGAAAATTTAAAACAAATAACAATGAAAAAGTATCTGATTAAGGCATCTTACAATGCAAATGGCGTTAAAGGATTAATTGAGGACGGGGGTACTCAAAGAAAGTTAGTGGTTCAGAAAATG
>JADGPU010000093.1 GCA_017882305.1 Bacteroidales bacterium
AAGAGGTCGCTTTCGAACATGCATAAGCGAGTGTTTTCCATGGAGAACTACTTGACCCGTTATTCGAATCACTGCCTGAAGGATCAATATAATATGTGGCTCCTGATATTGTTAAGCTAAAGCATATACATAGTATTATGAATAAACTTCTCATATATTTTGATATTTGACGAATCACCTGTTTTTATTGACCAACACAACTATTTAAACGACGAACATGACATATTGTTACACTAAAAGATACTTATTATTTTATTTTCTTTGACAAAGTAGCCTGATGTCTCTCAAATTGCTGAATGCTAATATTCTATTTAGCTATGATTTTAAGTTAACTGATATTCAATTCCATGAAAATTCAACAAAAGCCGTATTTTTTTTGTTTTAATTGACAGATCAAAGAAAGGGGAGGCAAAAATGCATGATTTTTTATGTCCAAAATGCTATGAATACCTTAGGGTAGGTGACAATATTATATTCAAAGTGAAAAACAGTAAAAAACAGTCTGCTCTACTTTTATTAAGTCCCCAGATAGGCAATTATACAAGCCATAAGCACCATTCGTTCGAAATCAAGTCAGGCGAGTATCTTGAGTTTTATTGTCCTTTGTGTAACGCCTCCCTTATTTCAGATATCCATAAAAACCTGGCCCATGTTATAATGTTGGATGAGACAGGAGAGAGCCATAATGTCTTTTTTTCTCAGATAGTGGGAGAACATAGTACATTTGAGACAGATGGCGAATCTGTTCATATTGCCGGAGAGAATGCTGGCAGATATACATATTTTAAAATCGGAGATAAATTCAGAAAGTATTTTTGATAATTGAATATTGACAGGTTTTTTATAGTTTTACAAATTATCAATCTAACTAACCTTAAATATACAATTATGAAAACGAAAACAATTTTTATAGCCCTCATCCTGCTATTCTTTCTTCCGGCTTTTACTATATATGCTCAAAAAGCGGATTTTTCCGGGAAATGGACTTTAAACAAGGAAAAGACTAATCTTACTGATAACCAGTTATTCCTTTCTAAAATCACAATTCAACATAAATCAGACAGCCTGCTTACAACCCGTGTTTACGAAAACGGTAACGGAGAAGAGTATCCTTTTGAAGAAAATCTTTCATTAGATGGGAAGGAATGTAAGATCGTTATTTTCGATATGCCAAGGACATCAAAGGCGACCCGTTCGGATACTGACGGATCAGTCATGATTGAATCAACTACCACATTTAATGGAAATAACGGCGCAGAAGACGTGACTGCCAAAGAAACCTGGAAAGTTGATAATGAAGGGCAAATGCTTACTCTCGAATTCAATAACAAGATGTCGGGTAATGAAACCACGGGAACATACTATTATAATAAAGTGAAGTAGCGATCATTTTAGAGGAAGTTCCTGCTCACTTACATTCCAACCCGAAATTCTAATTGCCTGATTCTTTCCATTCAATTTTATAGTCGGGCAACTTACTGAAACTGTTGTGGTTTCAGAAGGTGCCAGAGTAAAATAACTGGCAGTCCAATAACTTGGCAGAACCTCTTCTCCATTAATAATTAATTGCGGACGAATAAAAAAGGCCAGCTTATTTGTGGAATTTGTTATCTTAATAGTCCAGCTGTTTTCACTTTTACCTTTTACAGAGGTAAGTACTCTGGTCTCCACTTTAGTTTTTTGCATCTCGTTTAACGACTCGTAATTTCCGTCGTTCGAAAGCCAATACACATTATGGGAGATTGTCTTTCCCGTGCTGCTTTTTAAATTCATTACGACAAAATTCACACCTTTGGCTCCTGTTAATACAGAAGATAATGAAGCTGTCTCTTTTACATCAGTAACTGAAAGGCTGATATTTTTTTCTTCATGTAATATTGATTTGGAATCCAGCCCGAAAATATCAATCTGAGCAACCAACCCGGGGAAGGTATGGTAGGTCCTGTTAATCGTCAGTACTTTCAGATTGATGGGGTTCAGTTGAATATGTACTGGTTCACATGCATTCTGCATAAAATAATAACCGGCATTTGGCATTAGAAACCAGTCATATACCTGCCATACGACGCTCGGGAAAGCAGAATTTATTTTCCATAACATAACACCACCTATATCGTTAAGCTTATGTCCTGCTGCTTCAAAAATACCCTGGTAACCAATGGCGTTCATTAGTTGCATCTTATTACAGAAATCCTCCATATTCACAGGTTCCCCATATCTTTTTATCATTTCTTTATAATAAAGGTCCCATCTGCCGTTTCCGGTGGCAGCATCATGATAACCCCATGTATTATTAAGAGGGAATGGTAACTTATTGTCCCACACCAGATCAGGAATTATTTTTGACATAATATTATATGGGGGCTGAGAGGGAATTCCGGTTTCATCTTTAAATACCCAATCCCTGCCAGCTATAGCTTTTGAATAGTATACTTTCGGATCCTGCCAGGTATAGGGTCCTCCACTGTAAACTCCAGAAGGCAGATTATCAGGCCACGCTCCGTTCCATCCGGCGGGTAGTTTTGCAAATCCGGAAGAACTGGGAACATATGGCCTTGTTCCATCAAGCGTTATAATGTTTTCTCTCATAGCGTCATAAAGCTCTTTCCGTGGATGACCTTCATTTCCACCGGTCCATACCAGTAGGCTGGGATGATTCCGGATCCTGAGGATCGTACTCCTGACATTTTTAATAAATACATTAGCTTCAAGTGGCCAGTCAGGTGATCCTTTAAACTCGCCCTGTGTATCACCTGTAATCCAGAAATCTGACCATATCAATAATCCATACCTGTCTGCAGATTCAAAAAATTCATCACATGGGGTTACTCCTCCTCCCCAGATTCTGACAAGGTTAATATTTGAGTTCCTGCAGAGATGCATCTCATAATCGTACCTTATAGAATCGCGATTAAGCATCATATCAGGAACCCAGGCTCCACCTGTTAAATGAATACGCTTTTCGTTAACATAGAAATCACGGCGGTATGATCCATTAACCTCAATAGCTTTTGAACTTACAGTCCGGATGCCAAAAACAAAAGATGTATCATCAGAAATACCTGAGTTATTTGCATACTGAAGCCTGATCCTGTATAAATTTGGTTTCCCATATCCGTTTGGCCACCAGAGGATTGGATTCTTTATATTAAGTTCATTCGTATTCTCTCCATTCAGATCAACTGTTGTAGGACCATTTTTTGTTACTGACACATTTTTTGAAAATAGCAGAAGTTTGCCTTTGAAATTTTCAGGAGTTATTGTGACCGTTAATTTCCCGTTTTCGTCTATCTCATTATGATTCTGTAATTTGAGATCCAGAGATATCTTTGCGAAAGTTGTATCAGGAAGATTAGGAAGGGATGTAACAAGCTTAGGATCAGCTATTGTAACCCCTCCTGAAGTTCTAAGATAAACAGGCAGCCATATGCCCATATTACGATCCCTGACAGGCGGAATCCAGTCCCAGCCGACGGAGCAAAGCATTGTGACATTTTTACCTATATCACCTGTAGGACCACCATTTTCGAAGAAATCCCCAAGAGCTTTCAGTTGCTCAGAAGCTGGTAATCCCGGATAATCAAGCGGATAGATCTTTACCGCAAGCACATTATCAGATCCTGCTTTAATTTGTTTACTTACATCGAGGCTGTATTCAGCAAACATACCGGCCATTTCTGATGAATCGGCTATCTGCTTCCCGTTGAGCCATACAGCTGCACGATAATTTATACCTTTAAATATCAGCTGAAAACAACGACCATGGTCATTAGCAGGAACATTAAATGTTGTGCGATACCAGTACGGTTTCTTCCATGGGTTAGGGTTATTCGGAAGATGACTGAATTGCTCCAGGTTATACTTTTTATTAAATTCATCAGATGCATCTGGAATCACCATATTGTTAAGCCCGGAATAGGGATCAGGATAGACTTTATTAGCAACCAACCCTGTAAGAACAGTAGATGGTACTTTCACCGGAAACCAGTAAACTTTAGACTTATATCCCGGTGATGAAATTTCAGCTCCTGAGGAGTAAATCAGCACAGAGGACTGTAATTCAAATCTTGTTAATTTTTCTTGTTTAATTGTGCCGTTCTGAGAAATAGCCGGATCAGAAAAAGCGGAGAAAATAATCAGAAGTTGAATAAATGAACAAATATATTTTTTCATGATTTATATGTTAAATGTGAATTATAAAGAAATTTAAAATAATAAAGTTTGCCAGGTTTTTCATTTTTGAATGGTGACTTTCCAGATATTTGAAGTAATACCGTCTTCCGCCAATACACGAATCTCAACTTTTCTTGAAAAGTCCATAATCTCTGAATTTTTAAGTATCTTTTTTTTACCAATCCATGCACTGGCTCCGGGTGAAATATCAAATTGAACCTGCAGATGTTTCAGATCAGCAGATTCATTTACACGAACTAGAATTGATTTGTTGGAAGGATTAATATTAACCGATTTGGTCAGACCCTTAATTGTAAATGAAAGAAAATCACATGCAGGGTTTTTTGCATTATGTACATTTATTGTCCATTCTTTCTGAATAATCCGGTTTTCAGCATATATCTTGTAAATCAACGGATTATTAAAGTTGTTTAATGTACTCTTACTTACTTGCATCTTACCTGCTACTTTTGCGTATGCGCCTGGAGAAAGTGCAAAAACGGCTGGAAGGGATCCTTTATTAGTTCCATAAGGCATCTCTACTGAAACAATAGATTTTATAGTATCGACCGAGCAGGATTTTTGTCCGGTCAGGCTGAATGATTCAATATCAGCATATTCCGATCCTTTATGCCAGTGAATAGGATGAAGAAGTATAATAACCCGGTCTCCAGCCTGGAACTGAGTGAGGTCGAGCATTCCAATATTCCACCTTATACCATTGTTTACGGTCGCGTCTGAAAATTTTTTGTTATTATTCAGGAAATATGCTTCATACTGGAGACCAAAATCAGTCAGTTTTCCTTTTGTTAAAGCAATTCTCTTATTTCCAACAGGTACTGTTATATTATTATCGAAGTTTGTTACAACGGGGAAGGTGCATTCCTCAAAAAAATAATAGTTAAGATAATGATAAACCTTACAATAATTTGACCCATGAGATGCTGTACCGACAATATTTATTCCATTTGACCTGAGCCAATTCAGTTCATTACGGAAGAATGTGACCGGATTTATATTATAAATTACCTGCAATGTAACCAGATCGTTATGCCAGCCTATTTCGAAATGCCTTTTATTCTGCATTGTTTTCAGTATGGGAATAATCTTTTCGGAATGAACAGACATATTATCTGAATTTGACAGATAATATGGAGCAGTATGTAGAATGAAATATGTTGAACGGAATCCTAGATTAGATTCGATTTCAGAAAACTTATAAGCTACATCAAGGTCAATATCAATATCATGCCTTAGCCCGATTACAATCTTCTTACTGTTGAAAGTCTGGCGGAATTCATTCAATGGCAAAACAATGTATTTGCTGGTATCAGATATTTTATTAAGGAATGTAGCATATTTCTCCCAGGTAAAATTAGTATCAGGTTCCACACTCGATATACTTCGTTTTTTCCACCCGGTAGCCGTATCTTGTATTTGGGTTATGTTCTTCGGGAATAAGCTTAACCCGACAGCATCATTATCCTGTCCGGAGAGCGTATTGATAAAAAAGAGATAGACAATAAAAAAGCAATATATAAAATATAAGATCCTGTTCTTTTTAAGAATCATAGTCTTGAGTCAATTAATGTTGTATGCTGAAATATATTTTGCAAAAATATATTTTTGAAAACTATTTAAGCAACTTTTTTATGTTATATAGTTTATTTAGTGCTTCAACCGGTGTAAGATTATCTATATCAATTTCAAGGATTTCATCACGGATTTGTTTTAGCACAGGATCATCGAGCTGAAAGATACTTAGTTGCATTCCTTCCCTGTGATCAGCTATGTCAGCAATTGGTTTTGCGAGCTCTTTTTTGTCATGACTCCGTTCCAGTTCCTTAAGAATATTATCCGCCCGGTTTACAACACTTCTTGGCATACCTGCCATTCTGGCGACATGTATTCCAAAACTATGTTCACTACCACCTCTTTTAAGTTTTCTTAGAAAAATGACTTTATTGTTAAGTTCTTTTATTGAGACATTATAGTTTTTTACCCTTGAAAATGAGTTCTCCATCTCATTAAGTTCATGATAATGAGTTGCAAATAATGTCTTTGCTCTAAATTTATTCTCATGCAGATACTCAACCATTGCCCATGCAATTGAAATGCCGTCATAGGTGCTTGTTCCCCTTCCGATTTCATCCAGTAATACGAGGCTGCGGTCAGATAGATTATTAAGGATACTGGCAGTTTCATTCATTTCAACCATAAAAGTTGATTCTCCAAGACTGATATTATCTGAAGCTCCAACCCTAGTAAATATTTTGTCGACCATACCAATATTTGCTGATTTTGCAGGAACAAAACAACCTGTTTGTGCCATAAGTACAATCAAGGCTGTTTGTCGTAGGAGTGCAGATTTCCCTGACATATTAGGCCCGGTCAATATAATAATCTGCTGATCTTCAGTATCAAGTATCATATCATTCGGGATATATGACTCACCAACAGGCAGTTGTTTTTCAATAACAGGATGGCGGCCCTCACTTACATCAAGCACTCTGGAGTCATTCAGAACCGGTCTGATATAATTGTTTTCCATAGAGATTACAGCAAATGACTGGAGGCAATCGAGCCTGGCTATCAGTGCTGAGTTAAGCTGTATTGGGGGGATATATTCCAGGATTGCCAAAACAAGATCAGTAAAAAGTTTTGTTTCAAGTGCAATTATCTTCTCTTCAGCTCCGAGTATTTTGCTTTCATATTCCTTAAGCTCCTCAGTTATATAACGTTCTGCGTTTACAAGTGTTTGTTTCCTTATCCATTCGGGAGGTACCTTATCTTTATGAGTATTTCGTACTTCAATATAATAGCCAAAAACATTATTAAAACTGACCTTGAGGGAGGTTATTCCGGTACGTTCACTTTCACGTGTTTGCAGGTCAGCAAGATAATCCCTGCTGTTATAAAGGATCTTGCGCAGGTCATCAAGTTCATCAGATATTCCCTGAGCAATTACATTTCCCTTATTAAGCTGCACCGGGGGATCGTTATTGAGCTCTTTTTCAATTTTCTCTGCTATAGACTTGCATGGATTCAGCTGCTCAGCAATTTGAGTAAGAGGGAGGCACCTGCTTCTATTGCATATTTCCCGAAGCGGATCAATAGCTTTAAGTGCTCTCTTCAACTGAACCACTTCTCTGGGGTTTATCCTGTTAACTGCCACTTTTGAGATTAGTCTTTCAAGGTCACCTATATGACGGATCAATCCGGTAATTTCATCTTTTACTTCAACATTTTCAAAAAAATACTGAACGACATCAAGGCGCTCATTAACAGGCTGAATATCTTTCAGGGGTAATGAAAGCCATCTTTTTAACAGTCTCCCTCCCATCGGTGAAATAGTCCGGTCCATCACATCGATAAGAGTTCTTGCTCCTTCGTAAGGAGAGTGAAATAACTCCAGGTTTTTGATAGTGAATTTATCGAGCCACACATACCTGTTCTCTTCAATCCTTGCCAGTCTGGTAATATGTCCAAGTTGTTCGTGCTGAGTAATATCAAGATAATATAATATGGCGCCGGCTGCAATGATCCCGAAATTGAGATTCTGAACTCCGAACCCTTTTAAGGAACTGGTTTCAAACTGTTTAAGCAACCTGTCATTTGCTGCCTCCTGTGTAAAGACCCAGTCATCAAGTTTAAAAGTATAAAACTTGGGACCAAAAAATTCAAGGAACAGATCTTTCTTCCCTTTTTCAAACAATACCTCCTTCGGCTGGAAGTTATTAAGCATCTGATCAACATATTCAATCGTACCTTCCGAGGTAAGAAACTCACCGGTGGATATATCAAGAAATGCTACTCCGGCAATTTTCTTATCGATATGTACCGCAGCAAGGAAGTTATTCTCTTTATGATTTAAAACATTCTCATTAAGTAAGACTCCGGGCGTCACCATCTCAATTATACCTCGTTTGACAATTTTTTTGGCGAGTTTTGGATCTTCGAGCTGTTCACAGATAGCCACTCTCTGTCCAGCTCTTACAAGACGTGGAAGGTAGGTGTCGAGGGCATGATAGGGAAACCCGGCAAGTTCTACAAATGAAGCCGAACCATTTGCACGACGTGTAAGAGTAATCCCAAGTATTTCAGAAGTCCTGATTGCATCTTCTCCGAAGGTCTCATAAAAATCTCCGACTCTGAAAAGCAGTATCGCATCAGGATGTTTAGTCTTGATGTTATAGTACTGCTTCATCAGCGGCGTTTCTATATACTTCTGAAAATCTGACATCTGAAATGTAGCGAATTAATAATTGTTCTCTTCGGTAAGCTTGTTAATGACAAAGATACAGAGCTGGTAATATTAATGAAATAGTTTTGGAATTTTATTATCCATCGGAAAAGAATTCAAGGTAATCCTTTTCTCTGTGAACCTCTGTGATTCCTCTGTGATTCCTCTGTGCAACTCTGTGTCAGTTCTTCCTTTTTTGTTACACAGAGAGACACAGAGAAGACACAGAGAACCACAGAGATCAAAAATAATTCCACTTTTTCAATAAATTGCATATTATATTGGATCACATTGAATCATTCAATGTGATTTTATACCTTGCTGCTATTAATTTAAGAGTAGCCAAGTTTTTAATTGTTAACCTAACCCAAGTCGTTTGAAAATCAATTAACATGAAAAAGGTTTTAATTCTGGGAGCAGGAATGGTAGTAAAGCCTATGGTCGAGTATCTTCTTGAAAATAATTTCGGGTTGCTGGTAGCATCTCCTATGAAAGAGAGAGCCGATGAAATGATAAAAGGAAATCCGCAAGGATCCTCACTCGACTGGTCGATGGATGACCCGCTAATGCTTGAAAAGCTTGTAGCTGATTATGATATCACGGTGAGTCTCCTTCCTTTTAAGTATCATTCTGATGTTGCAAAGGTTTGCTTACGACATGGAAAATCTCTTATTACCACATCCTATATTCAGCCTGGTATGATGGATCTCGATGAATCTGCCAGAAAAGCCGGTTTATTGTTCCTTAATGAGATTGGTCTTGATCCAGGAATAGATCACATGACTGCAATGAGAGTTATTGATCATATCCATAATAAAGATGGCAGAGTGGAAGAGTTCTATTCACTCTGCGGTGCTCTTCCGGCTCCTGAGTCTGCTGATAATCCCTTGAAATACAAGTTTTCCTGGAGTCCAAAAGGTGTCATTCTTGCCAGCAGGAACAGCGCACTTTACCTTAAAAAAGGAAGAAAAGTCTTCATTGAACCTGCCGATCTCTTTAAAGACAGATTCAATTACAGCTTTCCAGGCATAGGTGATCTTGATGTTTATCCAAACAGGGATTCTGTAAGTTATATAGATATTTACGGGATAGCCGAAACACAAACCATGTATCGTGGTACATTCAGATACAAAGGGTGGTGTGAAACTTTGGATGTAATGAAGAGTCTTAACATGCTCGATGATTCTATAAAGAATTATCAAAGGATGAGTTATGCCGGATTCCTTGCAGAAAGAGGTGGATTAGAAATCAACGATCTTAAGAAAAACTTGGCAAAGAAGCTCAGAGTTTCAGTGAAATCGGTAGCTATTCAATCACTTGATTATCTTGGTTTTTTCAGTAATGAAAAACTTCAGTATCAAGAGACGACCCCTTTTGAAATCACCTCTGACCGGATGATAAAAAAGATGCTGCTATCTGTTAATGAGCGCGATATGGTTGTTTTACAGCATATCTTTCTTGCCTCTTACCCCGATGGAACCAGGGAGGTAATAAAGTCATCGATGCTTGATTTCGGATCTCCCTCTACTAATACATCTATTGCCAGGACAGTCGCTTTACCGGCTGCCATTTCGGTTAAAATGATACTTGAAAATAAAATTGAAGTAAAGGGCGTTTACAGACCTGTTATCCCTCAGATCTACAATCCGGTTCTTAATGAACTCAAATCACTTGGTATTAAAATGAAAGAAGAGTTCGGATTATCGGAAAGCGAAATGATTCAGTGATCAGAATTTCAGATATAAATCCAACACTCGCAATAGCTGGCGCGGATTTGCAATCCGTGCCTAGTGTTCTGCCCGGTTTTAAGCTGGCGCGAATTTGCAATCCGTGCCTATTAACCTCTCGGAAGCCTAACTACCATTCTTCATTTGTATATGTGTTGCTTAACTAACTCCAATGTTATTTCCAGATAATTTTCCAACCCTGCATAGTTTCTGGCCGAACTGAAAAAATAATCTTCAGGTTTCTCTACAATAAGTTCTTCGACTGGATTATTATGAATATAATCAAGCTTTTCATAAAAAAATTTATTTGATGTAACTTCTTCAGCATGATTCCCTCCTTGCCAGAATTTATAAGTAGTTCCTCTTTTTAAATTATCTCCTTCTTTTCTAAAATATTCAAGCATCCAGTCTCGCCTGCTTTCAGGTTCGGACATTATCTGTCTGATAATTGCTTTAGATGTAAACTTCTTAAAATCACGTAAAATATCCGATAATGAACAATTGCTTTCTGATCGAGCTAACAGATGAAGGTGACTTGGCATTAAACAGTATCCGAATATAATCAATCCCTTTTCTCTTTGACAATAACGAAGCGAATCAATTATAGCTATTTTATGGTTCTTTCTGGTGAATATATCTATCCATCCCACAACAGTCAGGGTAAGAAAATATGCTTTCTCCTGATCCCAAATTTTATATCTATCTGACATAGCACGAGAACTTTATAAATGCAATTTATGAAATATTTCTTAGATAGTCGTGGCACGGATTACAAATCCGCGCCAGCTGATATTAAAATGAAGGAAGAGTTCGGATTATCGGAAAGCGAAATGATTCAGTGATCAGAATTTCAGGTAAAAATCCTTTGTAAGGTTTATATACTCTACTGTGAATTCATGCCTTCTGCCATGTTCAATGGTAAGGAAACTTTCAGCAGGCTTTTTCTGAAATCTGCTAAAGGTTAATATTAACCTCCTGATTTCAGCAGTTGGCAATGGCTTTATTTTCAGTATACTATTACAATACAATCCAAATCTATAAGCTTCAGCAATAAATACATTGCCTTCAACATATGGCATTACCAGTTGCAGACGACCATCATCTTTCAGGAATTTTAAGACACCTTCCAGTATCTCCTTTGTAGTTAAAGAATCGTTGTGACGGGCAGCTGATTTTCGTGGATCCGGGCTTTTAAGGGAACCGGAGAAGTAAGGTGGATTAGTTACTATCAGGTCGAATTTGTCTTGCTTTGGACTAAAGTTCTGAAGGTTGGTGTGCTCAACTTTTATCCTGTTATGCCAATCGCATCGGCTGACATTTTCACAGGTCTGCATGAATGATTTATAATCAGGTTCAATGGCTGTTATCTCTGCATCACATCGTTGGGCAAGCATTATTGAGATAAGCCCGGTACCTGAACCAATATCAAGGATACTTCCGACAGTGCTGATATCGGCACAGGCTCCTAGCAGAACACCGTCGGTGCCTACTTTAAAGACTGATTTATCCTGCCAAATTGTGAAATATTTAAAACTGAAAAAATTATTAGCCATTTTCAGAACTTTTCATTCACCCCGAGACCAAATAGTGCAAAATCGTATTTCACAGGGTCCGCCGGATCAAATTCCTTGAGGATTCCTGTGAGTTCCTCAACCGCTTTCCAGTCATTCATCTTTCTTGATAAAAGTCCCAGCCTCCGGGCAGTATTACCCGAATGAAGATCGAGGGGAATATAAAGCAATGCTGGATCGACCTTCTTCCAGATACCGAAATCTACTCCATAATTATCTTTGCGAACCATCCATCTGAGAAACATATTCAACCTTTTTCCTGCGGCACCTCCTGTCACATCGGCAAAATGTTTTTCATTTCTTATTGCATGAGGAAGAGAAAAAAAGATTGATCGAAGGTGCGATAATCCTTCTTTAACTGAACCCGAGGCTTTCATACCCTGCAGTATTACATCTTCCATGCTACCAAAGCTGGAATAAATCTGTCTGAGACCTTTGATAAAGTAAATACAATCCGTTCCATTAAATGTCCTGTGAACAAATCGAGCAAATCTTAGAAGTTCATTGTCATTTGCTGACATAATAAACTCATAGGGAGAGTTTTCCATTAATTCCAGCATTATCCGGCTGCTTCTCAGAATAAGATCTCTCCGGCCCCATGCAATAGCAGCTGTAAGAAAACCAGATATCTCCTTGTCGCGGGATTCAGAGAAACTATGAGGGATAGAAATCGGATCACATTCAATAAAAGAAGGATTATTGTACTGAAGATATTTTTCTTCGAGAAATGCCTTTATTTCAGTTGCAGGAATGCCGTTGTATGATATATTAAGACTCATTTATAATAAGTCCGTCTTTAATCTGAAGTACTCTGTCCGACATTGATGCTAGCTGACGGTCGTGAGTTACAATTATAATAGTCTGTCCAAAAGTATCTCTGAGTTTAAAGAAAAGCTTATGAAGCTCATTTTTGTTCTCTGTATCGAGATTCCCTGATGGTTCATCAGCAAGAATGACAGAAGGATTATTTACGAGTGCGCGGGCAACAGCGACACGCTGTTGTTCCCCCCCGCTCAACTCCGACGGTTTATGATCGAGTCTTTCAGCCAGGTTAAGGAATCCAAGAAGCTCGGAAGCCCTGCTTTCAGCCTCAATTTTACTTTTTCCGGCTATATAGGCAGGGATACAAACATTTTCGAGTGCTGTGAATTCAGGAAGCAGTTGATGAAACTGAAAAACGAATCCGATATTGTTATTCCGAAAAGCTGCCAAAGTTCTCCCTTTGAGACGGCTTACGTCTGAATCGTTATAATAAATAGTGCCGACATCGGGGTGATCGAGAGTTCCAATTATCTGTAGCAGAGTTGTTTTACCAGCACCACTGGCTCCGACTATTGAGACTACTTCTTTATCCTGGATCCAGATATCAATCCCCTTAAGAACCTTAAGATTTCCATATGCTTTGGTAATTCCGGTTGTTCTGATCATAATTTAAGAGAAGGATGGTAAAATTGACAATTACATTATATCAGCTAATCCTTTACCTCTTTATAATATCCTTCAGAAACGTCATTTGTCTCTTTCCCGGCATTATCTTTTGGAGCATCAGCCTCTTTGCTGACATTATCTTTTGACGCCTCTGCATTTTTCTGAAGGTTTTCCTTTATCTCATTCGCATCATTACGAATGCTGGAACTCATTTCATTCATACTCTGACGGGCTTCTGACGTAACATCATTCATATCGTTCTTAATGGAATCAGAGACGTCGTTCATATCACTCTTAAGTTTCTCCGAATAAGTAGTCACATCTTTTTTTATAGTATCAGAAACGTCGGTCAGATCCTTACGAAAATCACTTGTGCTTGTCTCAATCTCTCTCCTTATATCATCCGTTGCTTTTTTAAAATCGCGCATCCCTTTTCCAATAGTTTTTGCTATATCGGGTAGTTTTTCAGCGCCAAAAAGAAGAAGTGCAACAATGATGATAACAAATATTTCAGGTCCGCTCATGACAATTTATAATAAATTTCCCTCCCTTATGAAAAGGCAAAGTTAG